>CAKTTR010000014.1 GCA_934615645.1 uncultured Oscillospiraceae bacterium
CGCGGTCTGCGGCCTTTTTAGACTCCGTTGGGTCAATTTTCAGCGCAATGCGGTCATCCGCAAGTTTGGACAAAAGCACAATAGATTCGACATGTGCCGTTCTGGGGAACAAATCCACCGCTTCAACGTGGGCGGGGACGTAACCCAGGGGGGCGAAGCGTTTGATATCCCGGGCCAGCGTCGCAGGGTCACAGGAGACGTAGACGATACGCTGGGGCCGCATGGCAGCGGCAGCCTGGACCGCCGTCTCATCCAGCCCCTTCCGAGGCGGGTCCACGACGATCACATCCGGCGCGGTGCCGCGCTCGGCCAACTGCTGGGCGGCCTGCCCGGCGCCGGCGCATAAAAATGTGACATTTTCCAAGCCGTTTCGGGCCGCGTTTTGCTTCGCGTCCTCCACCGCCTCGGGGATCACCTCCACACCGATGGCACGCCCGGCACTGCGGGCCATAATGCAGGTGATGGTCCCGGTGCCGCAATAGAGGTCCAGTACCGTCTTTTTCTTGTCCAACGCGGCGAGCTGCAGGGCCTTTTCATAGAGCCGTTCGGCCTGGTCATGGTTGACCTGGTAGAACGAGCGGGGCGAAATTCGAAATTGCAGGCCGCACAGCGTATCCTCCAGCGCATCTGCGCCCCAGAGCGTCCGAAATTCCCGGCCTAAAATTGCATTCCCTGGCCGCGTATTGACGCACAGGACCACGCCGCACAAACCCTCTACCTGCTGCCTCAAAAGAGTGACCAGCGTTTTTTCCTGGGGCAGCGCCGTCCCATTGGCGACAATTCCCACCAAAACCTGCCCGCTGACCCAGCCGCGCCGCACATAAATATGCCGCACCAGCCCCGAACCCGTCGCTTCGTCATACGGCGGAACCTGACAGCGGCGCATATACGCCAGCACCGCCGCCTTTGCCTGGTCCGCCGCCGGGTGCTGGATCAGGCAGGCCGCAACTGGGATGACCTGATGCGTCCCCGCGCGGAAAAATCCAGCCTCCGCCCGGCCCCGCAGCTGGGACACCGGGTATTGGGCCTTGTTGCGGTAATGCCACGCCGTTCCGCCTCCGGTGATGGGAACCTCACCCGGGTCGTAGCCGCCGATACGCTGCAACGCGTCCCGCACCCGCTGCGCCTTCAGGCGGCACTCCTCCTCATAATCCATATGCCAGAAGCAACAGCCACCGCAGAGCTTGGCATTGGGGCAGTCCCGGGGGACCCGGTGGGGCGACTTTTCCAGGATCGACTCGATCTTCCCCACCGCGCCGTGTTTGCCGATATGCAAAATCCGGACGCGGCAGCGCTCTCCTGCGATGGTATTGGGCACAAATACGACGTATCCGTCAATGCGGGCAACGCCGCGGCCATCGCTGGTATAGCCTGTGATCTCCGTTTCGTATATTCCTTGCAGCTGCAGCATAGCCGTCCCTCATTTTTCCTGTTTCACGTGAAACATTTTCGTTTTGCCCACGCCGCGTATTGCAGCCCAGGCTTACTGTATTGTTCCTATATTATAATGTATCCCCCGCCGCCTGTAAAGAAGGACTTGTCAGAATGGCCGCCTCGCGGTATACTGGGACAAGACAATGCTTTGCAAGGAGGTACCCGGAATGCTGGATTATAAGGCTTGCCAGCTCTGCCCCCGCCGCTGCGGCGTCGACCGGACCGCGGGGCAGCTTGGCTTTTGCCGGATGCCCGCAACGATCTATGCCGCCCGCGCTGCAGCCCACTATTGGGAGGAGCCGGTGATCTCTGGCAATTTTGGCAGCGGCGCTGTTTTCTTCTCCGGCTGCACCCTGGGGTGCGTCTTTTGCCAGAACGAACCAATCAGCCACGGCGGGCAAGGCGAGGCGCTGACATCGCAGCAGCTGCGGGATATTTTCCTGCGCTTGATCGACGACGGCGTGCAAAATATCAATCTTGTCACCCCGACACATTTTCTGCCCACGATCCTCCCCGCCTTATCGCCCAAGCTGCCTGTCCCCGTCGTCTACAACTGCGGCGGCTATGAGTCCGTCGAGACGCTGCAGCAATTAGAGGGACTGGTGGACGTCTATCTGCCAGATTACAAATATGCCGACGCCGCCCTGGCCCAGCGGCTGAGCCGCGCTGCGGATTATCCGGAAATCGCCGCAGCCGCCATTGCCGAGATGTACCGGCAAACAGGGCCGTTCCAAATCGAGGACGACGCCCTGGTCTCCGGCGTTTTGATTCGCCACCTGATGCTGCCCGGCGCGCTGGATAACACGCTGGATGTCATCAGCTGGGTCGGGGCGCACTTTCCGCCGGGGCAGGTCCTGTTTTCGCTGATGCGTCAGTATACGCCAACTGCGGCGACTGCCAATCTGCCGCCGCTGGACCGGCGCGTGACCGACCTGGAATACGACGCGGCCGTCAGTTGGATGGCGCTCTGTGGGATCCAAGACGGCTTCACCCAGGACGCCTCCGCCGTCGGTGAGGCCTATATCCCGGATTTTTCCCCGGGCAATCTAAAAAAATAGGATAATGTATTTACATTTTCGAAAATTTGTGCTACACTTGCTATAGCATTATCCTCTATGCAGCGGCCCAGCACCGCTTTGCTTGCGGAAGGAGTGAGCGTTATGCCGCGTACAAGCACAAAGAAGCAGGAGATCTACGATTATCTGACCTCGTTCATCGCAGAGCACGGGTACTCCCCCAGCATTCGGGAGATCGGCGCGGCCGTCGGCCTGAAGTCGACCGCCACGGTCCACTACCACCTGACCGCGATGCAGCGGGAGGGCTTGATTGCCTTCCCTGAGTTTAAAAAGCGCGTTATCACCGTTCCCGGCGGAAAACCGGGGCAGATTCCCATCTTGGGAACCGTTACGGCAGGTGTGCCGATCCTCGCGTTTGAGAATATTACCGGCTATATCCCTTGGCAAGGCAGCGAAAGCTGTTTTGCGTTGCGCGTCAAGGGCGATTCCATGATCCAGGCCGGGATTTTAGACGGCGACCTCGTCGTCGTGAAGCCGCAGCCTACTGCATCTCCTGGGGAGATCGTCGTCGCGCTGCTCGGTGAGGAAGCCACGGTCAAGCGCTTTGCCCGGCAGGACGGGCACGCTTGGCTCATGCCCGAAAACCCGGCCTATCAGCCAATTTTTGCCGATGAGGCGCAGATTTTAGGGCGCGTCTGCGCACTGCGACGCGACTATCCCGCATGAATTATTCCAATGGCAATGTTTCACGTGAAACATTGCCATTGGTTTTTCTTTCTTGGGGGAAGCTTCCAAAAGATTATTGGTTGCATTCATATTAAAATATGATATAATAACTGCATTGGCACACCAAAAGAAACACGCGCGACAGGAAGGATGCATCTATGGGCCAAATCATTGCGATTGTCAATCAAAAAGGCGGCGTGGGAAAGACGACCACCGCCGTCAATATTACCGCCGCACTGACCGCCCTGGGCAAGCGTGTGCTGCTCTGCGACTTTGACCCGCAGGCCAACGCCACCTCTGGCATGGGCATCCACAAGGGAAAATGCCCCGCCAATATCTACGATGTCATCATCAACGGCCGGGACGCCGCGTCTACCGTCGTACATACCCGCTATGGCGATGTGCTGCCCTCCGGCAGTGCTTTGGCTGGCGCAGGTGTAGAGCTGGCAGAGCTGGAAAATCGCTCGTATGTCTTAAAAGACGCGTTGCAACCCCTGGCGGCAAGCTACGATTATATTTTCATCGACTGCCCGCCCTCCCTGGAGCTGCTGACCCTGAACAGTCTCTGCGCCGCCCAGAGTATTCTCATCCCAGTCCAATGCGAATACTACGCTTTGGAAGGCCTGTCCGACCTGATGGCAACGATGCGCGGCGTAAAACGCAGCCTGAATCCGGCGCTGCAAATATTCGGCGTCCTGCTAACAATGTTTGACGGACGCACAAATTTCTCCATGCAGGTCGCCCAGGAAGTGCGGCGGCACTTCCCCGGCAATGTTTTTGCCACGGTGATCCCCCGCAATGTGCGCCTAGCGGAGGCCCCGAGCCACGGCCTCCCCGTCACCGCCTACGATCGATCCAGCCGGGGTGCGGACGCTTACCAGCGCCTTGCACAAGAAATCAATGCAAAAAGGAGCGGCCTATGAGTACAAAAAAAGGCCTGGGCCGGGGTCTTGGCGCTCTTCTGGGCGATACCGCCCTGCAACTGGAAGAGACGGCGGCAGACCCCGCCCGCATTTCTATCTATAAGATTGAGCCAAATCCGCTGCAGCCCCGCAAGCAGTTTGACGAATTGGAGCTGCAGGCGCTGGCGGATTCCATTGCCGCCAATGGGCTGATCCAGCCACTGGCACTGCGGCGGCTGCCTAATGGGTATTATCAGATCATCGCCGGGGAGCGCCGTTGGCGCGCCTGCCGCCTGGCTGGGCTGGAAGAGGTCCCGGCCGTCATCCTGGAAGCGGACGATCAGAAAGCCATGGAGCTGGCGCTGATCGAGAATCTCCAGCGGCAGGACCTGAACCCGGTGGAAGAAGCCCTGGGTTACCAAAGCCTGATGCAGGATTATGCGCTGACCCAAGAGCAGGTCGCCCAGCAGGTCGGCAAAAGCCGGCCCGCCATTGCCAATGCACTGCGGCTTTTGCAGCTGCCGGAGGAAATTCTTGATTCCCTGGCCGGCGGCGCGTTGAGCGCCGGGCACGCCCGGGCGCTGCTGCAGCTGCAAGATGCGCGTCTGCAAAAAATCGCAGCGCAGAAAATTACCGCACTGGACTTGTCCGTGCGGCAGGCAGAAAGATTATGTAAACAAATGTCCCGCGAAGCCGCGCCGAAGGCGGAGCCGGAGGCATCTGCCCCGGTGGAGGTCGATTATATCGCCGAATGCGAAGCTGCCCTCTCCCGCCAGCTGGGCCGGGGCGTAAAAATCATCAACGGCAAGCGGAAGGGCCGGTTTGAATTGGAATTCTACGGCCAGGAGGATCTGCAGCGGCTGCTGGAGCTTCTCTCCGCCATTCCCGCCGAAGGAGGAACATCCGAATGAGTACACCAAACGAAACACCGGTCGAGCAGGCGCAAGCCCAGCCGGAAGCGGAAAAACCGCAGGCAATGACGCCGAAGTCCCGCAACGCGCTGCTGCGCTATATGACCATCCTCTTTGCCGTGGCCTTCCTGGTCGTGACGGTCTCGCTGGTCATTTCTATGCGCACCTCGCAAAATACGATCACCGCCTTGAACCAGACCAGCGCTTCTGCGCTGCAAAACGCAGAGCAGCTGCAAGACAGCAACCGCGACCTCTCCGACGAGAACGCAAAGCTGCGCGACCAGGTCGCAGAGCTGGAGGATCAGCTGGCCAGCGCCAAAGCGGACGCGGAGACTGCCGCCTCCGCCCAGGAACGCGCTGACAATACCGCAAAGTCCTATGAATTGCTGCTGCAAGCACTGGAGGCCAAAAACAATGGAGATACCGCAGCCTGCAGCGCCGCATTGGCGCAGCTGGAACCGCTGCAGTCCTATTTGCAGGATGCCGCCGCGGCGCTTTACGCCCAGCTGGCTGCTTAAACGGAGGAATAGACGATGTTGGATATCAAACGGATCAAAGAAGACCCCGCCGCCGTCAAAGCCGGGTTTCATGCCAAACAGGTCGACTGCGATGAATCCGTCGACCGGATTCTGGAGCTGGATGCCAAGCGCCGGGCGCTGATCGCCTCGACGGAGAGCAAAAAAGCGGAGCAAAACAAAGTCAGCCGCGAGATCCCGCAGCGGAAAAAAGCGGGGGAGGATGTCGCGCCCATTTTCCAGAAAATGGCCCAGCTGAAAGCAGAGATTGCCGAAAACGACAAGCAATTGACCGCCGTGGAAGCCGAATACCGGACTTTGATGCTGAGCCTGCCGAACCTGCCGGACCCGGACCTTGCCCCCGGCGGCAAGGAGAATAACGAGCCGCTGCGCTATTACGGCCAGCCCCATAGCTTCGACTTCCCCCCGCAGCATCATGTTGACCTCTGCACGAGCCTCGGCCTGATTGACTACGAACGGGGTACTCGCCTGGCCGGTTCCGGCTTCTGGATCTACCGCGGCCTGGGCGCGCGGCTGGAATGGGCCCTGCTGAATTATTTTATCGACCGCCATCTGGCCGATGGCTATGAAATGGTCATGGTTCCCCATATGCTGGAGTATGCCTGCGGCGAAACGGCCGGGCAATTCCCGAAGTTTGCCGATGAGGTCTATAAAATCGAAAACCCGACGGACGACCGCCTGCATTTCATGCTGCCCACCGCGGAGACGGCGCTGGCCTCCCTGCACCGGGGCGAAATCCTGCCGGAATCCGCGCTGCCCCATAAGCTCTTCGCCTATACCCCCTGCTTCCGCCGGGAGGCCGGGTCCCATCGGGCCGACGAGCGCGGCATGGTGCGCGGCCACCAGTTCAACAAAATTGAGATGTTCCAGTACACTCTGCCGGAAAAATCCGACGAAGCCTTTGATGAGCTGGTCGGCAAGGCGGAAGCGCTGGTCCGTGACCTCGGCTTCCATTTCCGGACGGTAAAGCTGGCCGCCGGGGACTGCTCTGCCTCCATGGCCCGGACGTATGACATTGAAATTCAAATTCCGTCCATGAACGGCTATAAGGAAGTCTCCTCCGTCTCCAACGCCCGGGACTATCAGGCGCGGCGCGGTAATATCCGCTTCCGTCGGGAGAGCACCGGCAAGCCGGAGTTTGTGCATACCCTCAACGGCTCCGGCCTTGCAACGTCCCGCATTTTCCCGGCCCTGGTCGAACAGAATCAGTGCAAGGATGGTTCTGTCATCGTCCCTGAGGTCCTGCGGCCCTATCTGGGTGGCCTGGAAGTCATCAAAAAGAGTGAGTGACAGGAGGCAGCGTTATGAAAAAGATCATCGCGGAATTTAAAGAGTTTATCTCCCGTGGCAATGTCATGGATATGGCCATCGGCGTGATCATCGCCACGGCCTTCGGCAAGATCACGACCTCTCTGGTGAACGATGTCCTGATGCCGTTTATCAGCTGGCTGGTCGGTGCCCGGGATATGAGCGCGCTCAATCTTCTCGTCCGCCCCGAGGTTCTGAATGACGCCGGAGAAGTCGTACAGGAGAGCATCACCATCGGCTTTGGCACCCTGCTTGGGACGGTGATCGACTTTGTCCTCGTCGCCCTGGTCGTCTTTGCCATCGTCAAGGCCGCCAATATGGCCCGGGCCCGGCTAGAAAAGCAGAAGGAAGCCGAGGAAGAAGCCGCCCCGGAACCCTCCAACGAAGAAAAGCTGTTGACAGAAATTCGCGATCTGCTGAAAAATCAGAAGTAACTGGATAAAAACGCCGCGCCAACTGCGCGGCGTTTTGTCCATGGCTGTAAGCTGGAAAGGAACCACGCGTTATGATCAATGACCTGATTGCCGTATGCCCCAGGGTCTGCCGGGGCGGCTTTGTCGCCTACTGGAATGACAACCCCCTCTACCCCAGCGATCCGGCTGCCATGTTCCGCCGGGCGATCGCTGTGCTGTTCCCGACGGCGGGTGACCCGCTCGTCTGCGCCCTGGATCTGACACAAGAAACGCCGGATTTCTCCAATACGGTGTTCTACCCCTATCCCCTCTCCCAATTCGGCACCCGCTCCACCGGGGCGCTGTTTTTCAAAAGCTGCTATTTCTCCATCCGAACCGGCGACTTTGCCGGGTCATACCAGATCTCCGAGGATTATTGCAAAACCGAAGAATTTCCCAATCAACGGGCTTACACAAAATTCCTGCGCGGCAGCAAGCAATAAAAATCGGACCAAAACGCCGCGCGGGGCCATTTTTCCCGCAGTAGTATACAGAAAACGGGCGCTGAGTTTCATCAGCGCCCGTTTTGCTTATCATAGATTGCAATCACCGCAGCTCCGCTGTTGCACCAGCCTCCTGCAGATCGTGAAGGATCTGCGCCGCATTGTCCCTGGAGGTTGCCCGCAGGGTGATTGGCGCTTGGTTGACATAATTCACCGCATCCTGCAAGCTCAGCCCCGTCCATTCCCGGACGACCTTGACGACCGCGATCTTATTCTTGCCAATTTCGCATAAGACGACCGGATATAGATCTAAGTTTCTTTTTGCTCTTTCCGCAGCAGGAGACAGCTCCGCCACAGCACCGGCCTTTTGCAAATTCTGAAGCAATCCTCTCGCATCGCCGGCAGAAGCGGTCCATAGTGTCGCCGGTAACTGATGAACAGCATCTGCTGCATCCTTCAGACTCATACCCGTATATTCCCGGATAGCTTTTATTGCAGCGATTTTGTCTTCCCCAAGTTTCTTTAAAATGACAGAATACTTGCCTTTTGCAGACGCCCGCCTGTCCATCAAAACCGGAGAACGTGCAGCATCAAAATCCGGCACAGTGTCAAACACACCACAATCTCCGCACCAGCCGCACTCCCACTGGTCCCCGTGGACAGTCGCATCCGCTCCGCAGGTGGGGCAGCGCATCGTCCCGCTCACCACAGGCGGCGCTGGGGTGGAGGGCGCGTCATCCTTGCCTAACATTGCCTTCCAAATTGGGATGGCAACAAAGATGTCAAACAAACCTAAGGCAGAAAGGACAAGCAATGCAGCTTGAAAAGCGCCGCCAAAGTCTTCCGCACCGCCCAGAGTACTAAGCACAGCAATAATAACAGCGATATTGAGAAAGAGTAAAATCATATTCTCCCCACTTTCGACAACATAGTCTCTAACTCCAAATTTATGTAAACCGCAAGCTACGGCAGCTGCCAATCGATCGGCGCCTGCCCGTGCTGCTGCAGAAACGCATTGATCTTGGAGAACGGCCGGCTCCCGTAAAAACCCCGGTAGACAGAAAGCGGGCTGGGATGGGGCGCCTTTAAAATCAGCCGCGGTGCGGCAGCCTTTGCAATGGCTGCCGCCTTTTTTTGCGCCTGTGCGCCCCAGAGGACAAACGCCATCGGCTGCGGGCAGGCCTGCAGCGCGTCGATGATTGCGTCGGTAAAGCGCTGCCAGCCAAAATCCCGGTGACTGTTGGCCTGCCCCCGGGCCACCGTCAGGACGGTGTTCAAAAGCAGCACCCCCTGCCGCGCCCAGGGCGTCAGGTCGCCGGAGCTGGGCAGCGGCACCTGCAGGTCCACCTGCAATTCCTTAAAAATATTCTGCAAAGACGGCGGCAGCTTTACCCCCGGGGCGACGGAGAAGGCCAACCCATTGGCCTGCCCCGGCCCGTGGTACGGGTCTTGCCCCAGGATCACTGCCCGCACGCCCTCCGGCGGCACTGCCTCCAAGCAGGCAAAGAGCTGCGTCCGGGGCGGATAAACCTCCCCCGCCGCATACGCCTGCGTCACCAGTGCGTTCAGTCGCTGGAAATATTCTGCCCGGCATGTGTCCTCCAAAAGGCCCTGCCAAGCCTGTGGTACCTGCAGCATCCCGATCCCTCCCATGTTTGCAATTCGTACGTTCCGCGCGTTTTCATTATTATACCACGGATCCATACACTTGGGAACCCGCTCATAATTTGAGTTGCGTCCAATTATTTTCCGTCGCCGAATTTTTTTCTAGCTCTTTCTGATTTTGGATTCGCCCCTGCCGAATACCAGATGACGCCACACCGAATCAAAGCACGGCATTGGAAAATCAGCCAATTTGGCCGGCAATTTTGCCAAAAACGCTGTGAGCATGTTAGCCAATTCCATAATTTTTCCGTAATCCTTCCCAAATTTTTCGCTAAAATACTAGGCAAGATTCCCTGCCTGCTTTGCTCCGGCAAACGCTTGCGCTTTTTTCGCCCGCCCTGTATGCTAGGCACACCAGCGATACAAAACCCACACCGTGAAAGCCGGAACAAAAAAGGAGGAACACCCTATGGCATCCGTACGGTATCTCACCGATATTCTCGCCCGCATCAAAGACGGCGACCCCTGCAGCACCCGGGACTGGGATAACAAAGTCGTCCCGCGAGCTGTGAAGAAAATTCTGAAAAAGTACGATCTGCTGGGGACCTATCACCCGGATATCCCCATCAACCAGGATCTCGCCCTGGCCGACCGCTATTTTGAAGCCGGTCTGGAATTGGCCGAGCTGATCGGCGTCCAGTGCACCGATACCGAAACCGTGCTCCATTTTACCCGCAAGGAATTGCTGGACGCGTTGCAGCAAGCGCCGGAGGCCCTGGTGCTGGGCAGCGGCACGGACCGTGTCACCCTAAAGGCCCGAAAGCCGGAGGATACGACAAAGCCCCTCTTCTGCACCTCCCTCTCCATCCAGATCGATGAACCCCTGTACCCTGAGCTGGTCAGCGGTCTGATCCACTACCGGGGTATCGACATTCTGCAGGGCCCCTCCATTGATACGATTTTCGGCCACCCGGCCTTTTCCGGTACGCCGTTTGAGACCGCCGCAGGCATCCGGGAGGCGCAGCTGCGGGAAGAGGCCGTCTGGCGGGCGGGCCGCCCGGATATCGCCCAGATGGGCATGAGCTCTTCTGTGACGGAATTTGGCTTTATGGCAGGCTTCATGGCAAATCACAAGGTCCATAATCCCCGGATCGCGATCTGCCTGCAGCCCTCGGAATTGAAAACAAACTACTGCAACTTCAATAAAGTCCTGACCGCCGCTTCCTGCGGCAGCTTCCTCCGCACTGGCTGCCCCTCCATGATCGGTGGCTACTCCGGCCCACCGGAAGGCTCCGCCATTGCCAATATTGCCTCGGATATCCTGCAGTTTGCCCTCTTCGGCACCGACATTTCCAACTGCTCGATGTTCGATGTGCGGCAAAATACCGTCTGCTGCCGCACCGGCCTTTGGGCGATGAGCATGTCCGTCCAGGCGACCTCCCGCAATACCCACACCATTCTGGACAAGATCATCAACCAGACCGCCGGCCCCTGCACGGAGGATATTCTCTATACCAACGCCGCCGGGCTCATCACGACCTGCGTTTCTGGCATGGAGCTGACGACCGGCCCGAGAAGTGCGGGCGGCGCGCTGAAAAACTATCTCACGCCGCTGGAAGCCTATTTCTGCGCCGACGTCTTCAAGGCTGCTGCCGGACTCCGTTTGGACCAGGCACTGGAGATTGTCAATTACTGCCTGGGGCATTACGAAGCGCATGTCGCCGATCAACCCAAGGGACAAAGCTACTACGAGTGCTACGACCGTGCCACCGGAAAGCCCTCCGCGCAATGGGAGGAGATCGACGCGCGCGTTCGTGCCGACCTGCGCCGCTTTGGCCTGAACCTCTAACCACGTCCATTGTGCGCAACCCCATGGGGCGCCGCTATTACAAAATGGCGGCGTCCCAACCAAACCGGTTGCGCTGAAATAAACCGTCAAAACAAGGGGGATCACACATATGAAACAGCACAAAACCGTCACCTACAATCTAAATGATAAAACACCGGTCGGCGTTGGGCTGGCGCTTGGCTTTCAGCATGTCGCCGCGATGTTCACCGGTAACCTGGCCGTCGCGCTCATCATCGCGGCGGCAGTCGGCTTTTCGACCACAGAGACTGCCTTTATCGTCCAATGCTCCCTCTTTGCCGCCGGGGTAACGACCATCGTCCAAGCCCTCGGCGTCGGGCCCGTCGGCTCAAAGCTGCCGATCGTCATGGCTGGTACCTTTACCTTTGTCGGCGCGGGCTGCGCCATCAGCACAAATCCGGACTTGGGTTACGGCGCTTTTATCGGCGCTTGCATCATCGGCGGCCTTCTGCAGGCGTTCCTCGGCCAGTGGATCATTCAAAAATGCCGCCATCTGCTGACACCGGTCGTCACCGGCGCGGTCGTTCTGGCCATCGGCGTTTCTCTGCTGAGCTACGGCATCAATTATGCCGCCGGGAGTACCGGAAGCGCGGATTTTGGCTCGGTGAAAAATTTGGCCGTCGCCGGATTCGTCCTGGTCCTCGGGATTCTGCTCAGTACCGTCGGCCGGGGCTTTGTCCGCTCCTGCTCTGTTTTTATCGCCATGATTGCTGGCTATCTTTTATCCGCCTGCCTGGGGATGGTCGATTTTGCCCAGCTGCGCAATTATGCCTGGTTTGCATTGCCGCGGCCCCTCGCCTTTGGCATCTCCTTCCGGCTCGATGCGATTTTGCCCATTTTGATTCTCTACTTTGCCTCGATGATGGAATTTGTCGGCTGCACGACCGGCGTCGCCTTCGCCGTGGAGAACCGCCTCCCGACAGACCGGGAGCTGCGCCGCGGCAATATCTGCGATGGCCTCGGCTCCTCCTTTTCCGCCCTCTTCAACTGTGCCCCGAACGTCTCCTTCAGCCAGAATGTCGGTCTGATCAGCCTCACCGGCGTAAAAAGCCGGTTTGTCGTTGTCTATGCCGGGATCATTCTGACCGTCATGGCATTTGTGCCGAAAATCGCCGCCATCTTTACCCTGATTCCCTACCCCGTCCTGGGCGGCGCGTGCATTATGATGTTTGGGATGATCGTCGTCTCCGGCATTCAAGTCATCACCTCGGAAAAGCTGCATACCCGGGACACCGTCATTCTGGCCGTCTCCCTCGGTGTCGGCATGGGCTGCTATTTTGATCCGAGCGCCCTGGCCCAGCTGCCGTCTCTGGTGCAGACACTTCTGACCGGCGTTGCCGGGACGGCCCTGATTGCAATTCTTCTCAATCTGCTTCTGCCCAAAAAGATCCACGAAGACGCGCCCGCTGCTGTTGAAACAGCAAGGCAATAGAGGAGGCAAACTACCATGGAACTTTCCTTTGTTTTGAATGGGAGCCCCGTCACGGCGGACGTCCCACCTGCGGCGCGGCTCCTTGACCTGCTGCGGGATGTCTTTCACCTGACCGGGACAAAAGAAGCCTGCGGGCAGGGAGAATGCGGCGCCTGTACCGTTCTGCTGGATGACCAGGCGGTCAATGCCTGCTTGGTTCTCGCCCAGCAGGTCGATGGGCACGCGGTCACGACCATTGAAGGGCTGGCAAAGGACGGCGTTCTGGACCCCTTACAGCAGGCCTTCGTCGATTGCGGCGCGATCCAGTGCGGTTTTTGCTCCCCGGGGATGCTGCTCTCGGCAAAGGGATTGCTGCTTCGCACCCCGCATCCGACGGTAGCGCAGATCAAAGAAGCGCTGGAAGGGAATCTCTGCCGCTGCACCGGCTATGTCAAAATCATTGCCGCCGTGCAGCAGGCCGCTGGGGAGGGATTGGTATGATTGAAAGCATTGTCCGCGCCCGCTCTCTAGCAGAAGCGCTGGCGCTGCTGCAGGACGCGCCTTATACTATTTTAGCGGGCGGGACCGATCTTCTACCCCAGCTGCGGGCTGGGAAGTCCTTCTCTCCCCAACTGCTAGATCTGCAGGCCCTGCGCCCCGCGTTGGCTAAGATTTCTCTGCAAGATGATACACTTTGCATCGGCGCGCTGTGTACCCACGCGCAAATTCAAACTGACCCGCTGGTGCAGACCTGGTGCCCCGTTCTGGCAGCAGCATGCCGCAGCGTCGGTTCGGCCCAGATTCGAAAGCGCGGCACAATCGCCGGGAATCTGGTCAATGCCTCCCCCGCTGCGGATACTGCGCCGACGCTGGCTGCGGTCAGTGCGACCGCTGTGCTGCAACATGCCACAGGCAGCCGCACCGTGGCCATTGAAAAACTTATTTGCGGCCCTGGCCGCACCTGCCTGCAGCCGGGCGAATTGCTGACAGAGCTCCGCATTCCTCTGCAGGGGCAGCCGTGGCGCGGCGTTTACCAGAAGGTCGGCCCCCGCAGCGCACTGCAGATCGCCGTGGCCAGTGCCGCGCTGCTGCAGCATCCGCAGTTTGGCTGCCGCATCGCCTGCGGCAGCGTCGGGCCGACGGTCCAGCGCGCCCGCCAGTGTGAAGCGCTCTTCTCGCAGCGTGGGCAGCCAAAGCAGGCGTTTGCCCATGCGCTGCAAACGGATATCTCCCCCATCGACGATATCCGTGCCACTGCCCAGTACCGGCGGGACGTTCTCTGCAATCTGATCTATCAGCGCTATTTGGAAAAGGAGGCGTGCGCGTATGCCTGCATACATCGGGACTCGCATTCCGCGGGATGATGCCGTCTGCAAAGCGACGGGTCAGCTCAAATTCTTTGGCGATCTGCAGCCGAAGGACTGCCTGCACGGCGCCGTATACCGGGCCGCACATCCCCATGCAAAAATTCTGGAAATCCACACGAAGGACGCGCTGGCTGTGCCCGGGGTCGTCGATGTGCTCACCTGGCGGGATATTCCGGGAGAAAACTATTTTGGGATCGGCGCGCCGGATCAGCCTGTCCTCTGTCGGGACAAGACCCGGTTTATCGGCGATCCCATCGCCGTTGTGATTGCCGAGACAGAAGCGATCGCCCGCGCTGCCGTGCAGCAGATTTCTGTCTCCTACGAGCCGCTGCCGCTGGTCACAGATGTGAAGTCGGCCCGCCATACGAACAGTATCTCTGTCCAGGGAGATACGAACATTGCCAGCAGTTTTTCCTGGAAGACCGGTGACTCGGACGCTGCCTTTGCTGAGGCTGCCGTCGTCATAGAAAAGGATTATCAGACCCAATACCAGGAGCACGCTTACTTAGAAACAGAAGTGGCCATCGCCAGCCCCACACCGGACGGCGGCATTGAGATCTGGGCCCCCGCGCAATATCCGTACCGGGATATTGCGCAGCTTTCCAAAATTTTGGCGCTTTCCCCGGCGCAGATCCATTGCCATGCAAACCCCATCGGCGGCGGCTTTGGCGGGAAGGACGATATGGCGCTGCAGCCGCTGGCCGCCGTCGCCGCCTGGAAATTGGGCAAAACCGTCCGGCTTCATCTGGACCGGGAGGAGTCCTTTCTCTATAGCACAAAGCGCGTCCCCTTTACCTTTCATATGAAAACCGCCGCAGACCGGGAGGGTCATCTCCTTGCGCACCAAGTTGAAGCGTATGGCGATGTTGGCCCCTATACCGGCATCAGTGTTGCCGTTTTCAATTATGGCGTCGAAAATGCCTGTGGGGCCTACTATTTTCCCAATATCTCCATCCACGGTGAGGCGATCTTCACCAACAACGCCCACACCGGCTCTTTCCGGGGCTTTGGCAACAACCAGCTGAATTGGGGGCTGGAGACGCAGCTTGATCTTATTGCAGAGCAGCTGCAAATAGACCGCTTGACCCTGCGGGAAAAGAATCTCATCCGCACCGGGCACCGGCTCTCCTATGGCCATCTCCACGGCGGCTGCCCGGGCCTGCAGGATAGCTTCCGTGCCGCCCGCCAAAGCTGGCTTTGGCAGCATCAGGCAGAATTTAAAGCGGCCGCCTCCCATCCCTGGTGCAAACGCGGCATCGGCATCGCCAGCGGCCAGCACGGCAACGGACTGGGCAATGCCCTAAAAGATGAGGGCATGGTCCGGCTGGAATTGAAGCCCAACGGCGTTTTCTCCATCAGCATCGCAATGGCCGATATGGGGCAGGGCTTACTGACGACCTGCCATATGATCGCAGCCGAGCAGCTGCAGGTCCACCTGGAGCAGGTAGAGATCATTTTGGGTGAGACCGATCTTGCCCCTGACGCTGGCCCGACGACAGCCTCCCGCTCCACTTATGTCGCGGGAAATGCCATCTGTGACGCCGTGAAGCGGTTTCAAAACCGCATCTTGGAATTTTTCCGCCAATGTGGCCACCGTGTCGAATTGGCAAAAGACGGCCTTTTGTATGACGGTGTTGTGCTCTCCTGGCAGGCGGTTTACCCCCGGCTACAGCAGCAGCTCTGCCAGGCCATCGGGAAATTTGTGGTCCCGATCACCGATCTGCAGATTCAAATTGGCCTGCATTGCATTCACACCCATGTGACCCAGGTCACAGGCGTTGAGGTGGACACACTGACCGGAAAAGTCACCGTCCTAGCCACCGAGATCTTACCCGCAGCCGGGACGGTAATCAATCGAATTGGCTATGAAGGCCAGTGCGAAGGCGGCATCGTGATGGCCATGGGGTACGCCGTTTTGGAAGACTATCAGTTTGGCCCAGATGGACGCCCGAAAACGAAAAATTTCCAGACCTATCTCGTTCCGACGATTCAGGATATCCCAGAAAAAATCTGGATCACGCCAATGGAAGCCCCGGAACCGACAGGCCCCTTCGGCAGCAAGGGCCTGGGCGAACCGGTGACGATTCCCGGCGCACCTGCCATCACCAACGCCATTCACGACGCCTGCGGCATCCTCATTCAAAAGCTGCCAGCAAATCCAGAATACGTCCTGCGCCTTTTGCAGGAAAAAGAGATTGCAAACTAAGACGGAAACCTAAAAAGACACAGGAAAAGCGATGCATCGCTTTTCCTGTGTCTTTTATCTGCCCCACCAGCCGGATGGGGCTTGCAGTTCTTTTGTAATTTCCGCCGCGGCCTGTACTACAATCTCCTGCAGCTTTTGAAAATTATCCCCGGTGGCAGAGCCCTTAGCGATCGTCACGGCGCTGATGGCATAGTCGCACGCCCCGTTTTCTTCAAAAATCGGCGCTGCAACGGACTTAATGCCCGTCCGCAACTCACTGTACTCGACCGCAAATCCTTGCACCCGCACCATCTGCAGTTCCTTTTTCAGCTGGGCCGCATCGCGGATCGTATATGGCGTATAGGTACGGAATGTGGTTCTCTTTAAGTAGGCTTCCAGCTCCGCCTCCGCCATCTGGGCCAGCAGCACCTTTCCCTGGCTGCAGCCGTACATCGGCATCCGCGCGCCCAGGGGGGAGCTGACTTTAAAATTGTCGTAATTCTCTGAATTTTCTACCAGCAGGATCTCATCCATGCACCGCATTCCCAAATACAGCGCCTCGCCGGTGCGCTCTGTGATCTTCCGCATTGCCTGGGCCGCCAGCGGCCGGACGCGCCACCGCTCCTGGGCAACGCAGCCCAATTCAAATGTATGAAATCCCAGCCGGTACTTTCCGCTGAGCGCGTCCTGCTCAATCGTCCCGTTTGTCAGCATCGAGCAGAGCAACGCATGGATCGTGCTCTTGGCCCAACCCGTCTGCGCTGCAAGCTCTGCCAAGGAGTACTCCCTTCGGCCTACCCAAAAGCAGTCTAAAAGCGCCATTGCTTTTTCCACGGATTGGACCTTTTTCCCCTTGCTTTCCAATACGTTCATCTCCCCCAAAAGAAAAAAACCTTTGCTTTTTTCTCAGATCATTTAGAAATAATAAACAAAAATATGTATGACTAATATTAGAATACCAGAGAAAAGTACCGATGTCAAATAAAATTGTACAGATTGAAATTAGACACGCTCCGCGTCGATGCCAAACAGACGCAGACCGTTTTCCAGTGTGATTTTTGCGATCTCCTCCGCCGTTTTGCCGCGGATCTCGGCGACGCGCTCTGCCATGCGGTAGAGATAGCGGCTGTCATTTCGCTTGCCGCGGAAGGGCTCCGGCGCCATATAGGGGCAGTCTGTCTCCAAAAGAAGCCGGGACAGGGGCATGTCCTCCACGACCTCCACGGCTTTTCTGGCATTTTTAAACGTGATCACACCGGTAAAACCGATGTACCAACCCCGCGTCACCAGCTGCCGTGCCATTTCTGCGCTGCCGGAAAAGCAATGGAAGACGCCGGTCACATCGGGAAAATCCTGCAAAATCTCCAACGCATCGCCATGGGCCTCCCGCTCATGGACGATCACCGGCAGCTTTAATTCCCGCGCCAGCTCCAGTTGCCGGATAAAGCAGCGCTTTTGCTGCGCCCGGGGGACATCTTCATAGTGGTAGTCCAGGCCAATTTCTCCGATGGCCCGGACCTTTTGATGCTGCGTGGCAAGCTCCCGATACAGGGCAATCAGGTTCTCCCCCATCGCCGCCGCATCATCCGGATGGGAGCCAACGGCGGCGTAGATAAACGGGTATTGCTCCGCCAACCGGACAGACGCCAGGGACGACGCCGCGTCGCAGCCGACGTTCATCAAATAGCGGATCTGGTGCTTGGGCATGTCTGCCAAGATCTCCGCCCGGTCCTGGTCAAACCGGTCCGCGTCCATATGTGCATGGGTATCAAATAGCTGCATTTTCCCGTATCCTTTCTTATTTGTGGTATTTTGCGCCTGCCTGGATGGATTCCGCCCGGTACAGCTGCTCCAGTACCATGATCCGCGCCAAGTGATGCGGGAATGTCATTTTGCTCATGGAAAGCTGAAAATCTGCCTCCCGCTTGATACTCTCATCCAGGCCAAAGCTGGAACCGATCAAAAAGCAAGCCGACGAGATACCGCGCAGCTTGATCTGCCGGAGTTTTTCCGCCAGCGCCGGGGAAGATAGCTGCGTTCCCTCCGGCGTCAGGACGCATTTCCAGCAATCCTTTGGCATTTTTCCCCGCAGCAGCGCCGCCTCCCGGGCGAGCCCTGCCTGAATCTCCGCGTCCGACGGGTTTTGCGGCAGCCGGTATTCCGGCAGCTCCAGCAGCTGGAATTTGCAATAGGCGCCCAGGCGCATTGCATACTCCTTTGCCGCTTCCAGATAGAATTTTTCCTTGAGCTTGCCCATGGCAAGCACGGTAATGGAAAACATGCTTTTCTCTCCTCTTATAAACCGAAACCAATAGCCGGGGCGGCTGCACCCGGCTATTGCGCGTATTTTTCTAGTTTATTTCAGGAAGCCCTCCAGGATCTTCTGCTCGGCTTCCTCGTGGGTCAGGCCCAAGGTCATCAGCTTCAGGATCTGCTCTCCTGCGATCTTGCCGATGGCCGCCTCATGGATCAGGCTGGCATCGACATGGTTACAGGTGATCTCCGGAATTGCCCGCACCTTTGCGTGGTCCATAATGATGGCGTCGCACTGGACATGCCCAAAGCAGGCACAATTGCCCTCGACTCGGGGATAGAACACCTGGTGGGAAGCATCCTGCGCAACGCTGCGGGAGGTCACCTGCGTCTTGGAATCCTCCGCGTTTAGGAACACATCCATCTCGGAAATAGCATGCTGGTTTTCATGCGTCAGCAGCTTTTCATGAATGATCAGCTCCGCCCCTTTGCCGTTGAGCTCGCCCTTGGTATAGCGCTTGGTATCGTCTACGCCGCGGATCTGGCTTGTCTCCAGAGTCACGCTGGCGCCTTCTTCCAGATACAGGATCGTCTGCGGATTTAAAATTCTCTTTCCCGTCCCGCTGCCTTCGCCGTAGTGCTTTTCGATATACGTGACCTTGGCATTTTTGCCGACATAAAACGTATGAATGCCGTCATGCTGACTGTCGCAGTCGCCGCAGTTATGGATGCCGCAGCCAGCGACGATCGTCACCTCTGCGCCTTCGCCCACATGGAAGTCATTATAAACCATATCGTGGAACCCGCTCTTTGTCAGGACGACCGGGATATGCACGGATTCGTCCTTTGTATAGGGGTCGATGAGAATATCAATGCCGTCCTTATCCGTCTTGCTCTCGATGCGAATATGCTCGGAATTATGCCGGTATGCTTTTTGCCCATCGCTGCGGATATTGACCGCGCCGGTGGGAATGGCCGCCATATCTGCAACGGTCTGCAGAATTTTCTTTTGAATTTCGTTCAGCATGTGCCCTTCACCTCCAAAAGGTCGCAGGAAGAGACGGTATCGGCGAGAATTTTCGGATAGATCCGCTCGACCGGGCCGCGGTCCTTGACCGTTCCATCTGCCACCAGGACGATCTCATCGGCCAGACGGATGATCCGCTCCTGGTGAGAAATGATGATGATCGTCGCTTCCTTTTTATCATGAATCTCCTGGAAGGTGTCCGTCAAGCGGGCAAAGGACCACAGGTCGATGCCTGCCTCCGGCTCGTCAAAGATCATCAACTCCGCCCGCCGGGCCAAAATCGTCGCAATCTCAATACGCTTGACCTCGCCACCGGAGAGGCTGGTATTGACATCCCGGTCAATATAATCCCGGGCGCAAAGGCCGACTCTGGTCAAATACCCGCACGCCTCCGTGTGAGACAGGTCCTTGCCTGCGGCAATGCTCAGAAGATCCCGCACCTTCATGCCCTTAAACCGGGGCGGCTGCTGAAAGCCGTACGAAATGCCGCATCTTGCCCGCTCGTCGACGCGCAGATTCGTGATATCTTTCCCGTTCCAGAGAATTTGCCCCTCCGTCGGCGTGACGATGCCCATAATGGCCTTGGCCAAGGTCGTTTTGCCGCCGCCGTTCGGCCCCGTGATCACCAGGAAGGATTTGTCCGGCACGGTCAAATGGATGCTCTTTAAAATTTCCGTCTTTCCGCTTTCCGCTTCCACACGAAAAGAAAGGTTCTTCAACTCCAGCATAAGTAAAACCTCGATTTCATTTTCTTTTTGGAATATACCATATTCTGCCTGAAAATGCAATCAATCAAACCCACTTGTCCTCTTTTTTAGGCGGTTAATTTTTCCGGAACCTGGTATAATTCCTATATAATAATGTGTACTGGAAAAACTCCTTGTCTTTTTCCCAAAACTATGTTAAAATTTTAGCAGATTATAATATGGGTGGAGTGTGCCCATTTTTCTGTAGAAAGAGAAAGGAGATCCGCATGTATTCTTCTGATTACATCTGGGGGAAAATACTGGGTCATATGGAAGACCGCCTTTCCGCGCCGGTCGTCTCCACATGGTTTGATGATGCAAAAGTCATCGAGCTGACAGAAGACCGCCTGATTCTCTACTCTCCCTCCGAATTTCGCCGGGATACGATCCAGCGCCGCTGCGAGGGCTATATTCGCGATGCGATGAAGGATTTGTTTGACAAGGATATCACCGTGGAGGTCTTCGGGGATGAAGAATTAAACGCCTTCAGAAACAAAAATAGAAAGCCGGAATTTATCGAATTTAATCCGCAGTTCACCTTCGACAATTTCGTCGTTGGCTCTTCAAACCAATTTGCCCACGGCGCTGCCATCGCCGTCGCCAATAATCCGGCGGACAGCTACAACCCCCTGTTTATTTACGGCCCCTCCGGCCTTGGCAAGACGCATCTGCTCTATGCCATCGCGGGGCACATCCATAACAAGCATCCCGAATTCAATATCGTCTATATCAAAGGCGATCAATTCACCAACGAGATGATCAAAGCGCTGCAGGGCGGCAAAAACTTCGAATTTCGCAATAAATACCGCAATGCAGACCTTTTCCTGGTGGACGATATCCAATTTATTGCCGGCAAAGAGTCCACGCAGGAGGAATTTTTCCATACCTTTAATAACCTCTATGAAAATCACAAGCAGATCGTCCTGACCTCGGACCGCAGCCCTTCTGACATGCAAAAGCTGGAAGAGCGCCTGAAAACAAGATTCGAATGGGGTCTGCTTGCCGATATCCAGCCGCCGGACTATGAAACCCGTATGGCCATTATCAAAAACAAAGCCATTCACCTGGGGCTGGACCTGCCGGACGATGTCTGCGATTTTATCGCGGAGAATGTTACCTCCAATGTCCGGCAAATTGAAGGTACCGTCAAAAAAATCCACGCGTATCACAACCTAAACGGCATGACGCTGGACATTCCCAATGTAAAGCGCGCCATTACTGATATCATCAATACGACCTCGATCCTTCCGACTCCGGCGCTGATTATTTCCGAGGTCTCCCGGTTTTATGGCATTGAGGAGACGGTCCTGCGGGGTACGCTGAAGAACAAGAGCACAGCAGAGGCGCGGCAGGTCGCGATGTACCTGGTCCGGAAGATGTTGAATCTCTCCTATCCGGATATTGGCCGGGAATTTGGGCGGGATCATACCACGGCGCTGCACAGTGTCAATAAAATTGAATCACTGCTGCAGAAGGACGACCACCCGCTGCATAAGACGATCCAGGATATTTCCGCCAATATCACAAACAAGCTGCAATAATTTTTTTACGCTATAATTTATCCACAATCTCCTGTGGAAAGTGGAGAACAATCTGGGGATAACTTTTTACAAAAAGTTTCTCCACAGTTTCTTCAATTTCCAGCTGCCTTTTTTCACACGCTGCTGTGGAGAGAATTTTGGCAGAAGCATGGGAAAAATTCCACTTTTCCACAATTTCCCCAGTACTACTAGTACTACTAAAATTATATTATCTATTTATTTATCTATAAAAGGAGTGAAGACGATGAAATTCTCCTGTGAAAAAGCGCTGCTGACAGGCGCGCTGGCTGTCGCCGGGCGCACGGTCGCAATGAAAAGCGCGATCTCCGCATTGGAAGGGATCTATATTTCCGCCGACCAGGAGCTGACACTGACGGGCTACAATCTGGAAACGGGGATCACGGTAAAAATTCCGGCCCAGATCCAGCAGACCGGCAACTGCGTTTTCCCGGCCCGCTTATTTGCGGAGATTATCCGCAAGCTGCCGGATGACCTTGTCAATATCAGTGTAGACGAGACGCTGCACGTCTCAATCCAGTGCGGCATTTCCTCTTTCCAAATCGCTGCCGAGAGCGGCGAGGATTATCCGGAGCTGCCGGAGGTCGAATCCTCCAGCTCCATCACGATGCCGCAGAGTGCGCTGCGCAAACTCATTTCCGGGACGATTTTCTCCGTCTCTGAGAATATGGCCCGCCCGATCCATACCGGCTGCCTCATCGAAGCAGAGGGCAATACCGTCACAATGGTCGCGGTAGACGGCTTCCGCCTGGCAAAGCGGACATATCACAGTGAGACTGCTGCGGCGCAGAGTCTGAAATTCGTTGTTCCGGCCGCCGCTTTGCGGGAGGTCGAAAAGATCCTGGCAGATACGGACGAGCCTGTCCGCATTTATATGGGCAGCAAGCATATTCTCTTTGCCATCGGGGATGCGACGCTGATCAGCCGCATTCTGGAAGGTGAATTTTTGGACTGGCGCCGGGTTGTGCCGAAGAATAACAGCATTCTCCTGACGGCAAACGTCCCCGCTTTGACAGCGAGCATCGAGCGTGTCAGCCTGATCGTCTCGGAAAAAATCAAGAGTCCGGTCCATTGCAAATTCTCAGAAAATATGGCAGACTTCAAAACGGCAACGACCATCGGCTCTGCCCACGATCTTTGCCCCATTGCAGGTGATGGCAAGGAGCTGGAGATCGGCTTTAATTGCAGATATCTGCTGGATGCCCTCAAGGCCATTGGCTGCGAAGAGGTTACCTTGGAACTTTCCAATGGGCTGAGCCCCATTGTCATGACGCCGGTAGATGATACGGCAGATTTTGCCTATATGGTCCTGCCGGTCCGGCTGAAAGCAGGCGAATAAGATGAAAGTACTGGTCAGAAAAAGAAACCCCGGTGCGGAGCATATTCCCATTACCACGCCATTTATCAAGCTGGAAAGCTTTTTAAAGCTGGCCAATGTCGTTGAGTCCGGCGGAATGGCAAAGTCGTTTATCCAAAACGGCGAGGTGCTCGTCAACGGGTCGCCTTGCCTGATGCGGGGGAAAAAGCTCTACCCCGGAGATACCGTCACCTTTGACGGAAATCTCTATACGGTGGCGTCGTCGTGAAGATCACGCAGCTGCAGTTGCGGCATTTTCGCAATTACCAGGAATTGACGGCGGATTTTGTCCCGGGGGTCAACCTCATCGTCGGGGATAATGCCCAGGGAAAGACGAATTTAATGGAGGCCATCACCTATCTCTCCCGCGGGCACTCCTTCCGCACCCGGAAGGAGCAGGAGTTGATCCAATTCGGCGAGGAGTTTGCAGAGCTGCAGGCGGCGCTGGACTCTTATGGCCGCCGCCAGGAGATCCGGATGCTGCTCTTTGCCGGCCGCAGGCCCCGCCAGATCTTTCTGGGCGGTGTCAAGCAAAAAACGGCGGCCAATTTAAAGGGAAAGCTTTACACGGTGCTGTTTTGCCCGGAGGACCTTTTGATTCTGAAGGGCGGCGCAGCGGCCCGGCGAAAGCTGCTGGATGCGGCCATCTGCCAACTGCGGCCTGCGTATGAGCAGGCACTTGGGCAATATCAAAAGCTGCAAGAGCAAAAAAGCCGGATTTTAAAAGACCGGTTCACCCAGCCGTCTTTGTTAGAGGTTCTGCCAGAGTATAATCTCCGCATGGCCCAGACGGGTGCGATCATCATTTCGCACCGGGCTACCTATCTAAAGGAGCTGGACCGGTTTTCCCGGCAGTATCACAGCGACTGCACCCAGGCAAAAGAGCAGCTGACATTGGAATACCAGACCGTCCGCACCGTGACAGACCCGCTGGCGGACCCAAAAGAGATTTTCTATCAGCTCCAGGCGCACCAGCAATCCCATTTGCAGGCAGAGCTGGACGCGATGCAGTGCCTTTCAGGGCCGCATAAGGACGACTTTGCGGCGCTTTTGGAAGGCCGCCCCATCAAAAGCTTCGGCTCCCAGGGCCAGACTAGGACGGCGTCCATCGCCATTAAACTGGCCGAGCGGGAAATCATGAAGCAAGATACCGGCGAAGAGCCGGTTCTGCTTCTGGATGATGTGCTTTCCGAGCTGGACCCGCTGCGGCAGAATTTTATTCTCAATCAGATCAAAACGGGGCAGGTATTTATCACCTGCTGCGAAAAGGAAAAACTGACCCAGCTGGGCCAGGTCATCACCGTGGAACACGGTGCATTTCGGAAGGAAGCGTAAGAAGGCGGCATGTACATTCAAATCGGCGGAGATATGGCGGTGCGCCGCCATACGATCATCGGCATTTTTGATCTGGATAACGCGTCTTATTCGAAGCATACCAGAAAATTTTTGCAGGATGCCGAGGAAAACGGCAGCGTGATCTCTGTCTCAGACGAATTGCCCAAGGCGTTTATTTTGACACAAGAGTATGGCATGGATCACGTGTACCTGACACAATTCAGCGCAGCAACGCTGGAAAAGCGGTTTTCCAGCGACGGGGAAAAGGCGGTATAGTTCATGAATGATAAATTGAAACAGCAGGCGCAGGAGTATGACGCCAGTCAGATCCAGGTGCTCGAGGGGCTGGAAGCGGTCCGGAAGCGGCCTGGTATGTATATCGGTTCGACCTCTGCCAGCGGTCTGCATCATCTGGTCTATGAGATCGTGGATAACTCCATTGACGAAGCTCTGGCGGGCTTCTGCACCCACATTACCGTGACGATCAACCCCGGCAATACCATCACCGTGACGGACAATGGACGCGGCATCCCCGTGGATATCCAGGCGCAGACGGGGAAGTCGGCGCTGGAGGTCGTTTTCACGGTGCTGCACGCCGGCGGTAAATTCGGCGGTGGCGGGTATAAGGTCTCTGGCGGTCTGCATGGCGTCGGTGCTTCTGTCGTTAATGCGCTGTCTGAGTGGCTGGAGGTCGAGGTCTGCAAGGAAGGCATCATCTACCAGATGAAATTCTCCCGGGGCGATATCACCCAGCCGATGCAGGTCATCGGCAAGACGGACCAGCACGGGACGAAGGTCACGTTTAAGCCGGACCCGGAGATGTTTGATACACTGGAATACGACTATGAGACCCTGCACACCCGCATGCGGGAGCAGGCGTTTCTGAACGGCGGCGTGCGCATCGAGATCGCCGACCTGCGAACCCCGGAAGGCCCGAAGGACTCCATGTGCTACGCCGGTGGTATCCGTGAATTTGTCAGCTGGATCAACCGCCATAAGACGCCGCTGCAGCAGGATGTCATTTATATGACCGGCACAAAAGGCGACGCTATCGCAGAGATTGCCATGCAATATAACGATGGTTATAACGAGACCATGGTCTCCTTTGCCAATGATATTCATACCCCCGAGGGCGGCATGCACGAGACAGGCTTTAAAACAGCCCTGACCAGGGTACTCAACGCCTATGGCACAAAATTCGGCCTGATCAAAAACGGAGACAAGGTCTCCGGCGAGGATGTCCGGGAGGGTATCACCGTCGTCATTTCCGTCAAGCTGCCGGAGGCGCAGTTTGAGGGGCAGACGAAACAGAAGCTGGGCAACGCATATATCCGGACCCTGGTCGATAATGTCGTCAGCAATCAGCTGATGGTTTATCTGGAAGAAAACCCCGCCGTCGGGCGGACGATTCTGGACAAAGCCATGATGGCGAATCGCGCCCGGGAGGCAGCCAGAAAAGCGCGGGAGAACATCCGTCGTAAAAGCGTTTTGGACAACGAGCGGATGCCGGGCAAGCTGGCCGACTGCAATGAGCGCGACCCGGCGCTGACAGAAGTCTACATCGTCGAGGGCGATAGCGCGGCCGGTTCTGCCAAAGGTGGCCGAGATTCCCGGTTCCAGGCGATCCTGCCTATGTGGGGCAAAATGCTCAATGTGGAAAAGGCCCGGGCGGACCGTATCTATGGCAACGATAAACTCCAGCCGGTCATCACAGCATTGGGCTGCGGCATCGGCGACGAGATTGACCTTGCAAAGCTGCGGTACCATAAGATCATCATTATGGCCGATGCTGATGTGGACGGCTCCCATATTCGGACCTTGCTTTTGACCTTCTTCTTCCGCTATATGCGCCCGCTGATCGAGCAGGGGTATATTTACGCGGCGGTGCCGCCGCTCTATAAGTTGACCCGGGGCAAAAACTCCCGCGTGGCGTATTCCGATGAAGAGCGCGACCAGATCTCCAGCCAGATGCGTGGCGATAATCCCAATGTGAAGATCGACATCTCCCGGTTCAAGGGCCTGGGCGAGATGGACCCCCACGAGCTGTGGGAGACGACCATGGACCCGGAGCACCGGAGCCTGCGCCGAATCACACTGAACGACGCCATTGCAGCAGATCAGTGCTTCACCATTCTGATGGGCGAGCAGGTCGAGCCGCGGAAAGAGTTTATCGAACAAAATGCAAAATACGCGGTCAATCTCGATTTCTGAGACGCCCGGCGTATAGCCCCGCTGGGAAGGAGTGACAGACTTTGTCAAAATCGAAGGATTATAAACCGGAAGATATCATGTACCCCAACCAGAACATTGTTTCCAATGATCTGGTCAAGGAGATGCAGACTTCCTTTATTGAATATGCCATGTCCGTCATTGTGGCAAGAGCGCTGCCGGATGTGCGGGACGGTTTGAAGCCAGTCCACCGCCGGATCCTCTACGCCATGTATGAGGACAATTTAACAGCGGACAAGCCCTTTAAAAAATCTGCGACCTGCGTCGGTGACGTGCTGGGCCGCTACCATCCCCACGGAGACGCCTCTGTCTATGATGCCATGGTGCGTTTGGCGCAGAATTTCTCCATGCGCTATCAGTTGGTCGATGGCCACGGCAACTTTGGCTCTATCGACGGCGACCCCCCGGCGGCCTACCGTTACACGGAAGCCCGCCTAAGCAAGCTTTCCAACGAAATGCTGCGGGATATTGAAAAAGATACCGTCAATTGGGACCCAAACTTTGACGAGAGCCGGAAAGAACCCCGGGTCTTGCCCTCCCGGTTCCCCAATCTGCTGGTCAATGGGTCCAGCGGCATTGCCGTCGGCATGGCGACGAATATCCCGCCCCACAATCTGACGGAAGTCATCAACGCCTGCATTTGCGTGCTGGACAATCCGGACGCCACCTTGGCGGACCTGATGGAGCATATCCAGGGCCCGGATTTTCCGACCAAGGGCATTATCATGGGCCGCAGCGGCATTCGGGCGGCTTATGCCACCGGCCGTGGGCGGATCGTCCTGCGGGGCCGGGCAGAATTTGAGGAATACGGCAAGGACCGGGTCCGCATTATTATCACGGAGCTTCCCTACCAGGTCAATAAAAAGCACCTGGTGGAGAATATTGCCGACCAGGTCAAAGAAAAGCGGCTGGAGGGCATCTCCGACCTGCGAGACGAGTCGGACCGGAACGGTATGCGCATCGTCATCGAGCTGAAAAAGGATGCCAATGAGCAGGTCGTTCTGAATCGGCTCTATGCGCAGACGGCGCTGCAGTCGGCGTTCTCTGTCAATATGCTGGCTCTGGTGCAGGACCAGACACAGCCGAAGATCCTCTCCCTGCGCCATATTTTGGACGAATACCTGACCTTCCAGGAAGAGCTGATCATCCGCCGGACGAAATATGATCTAAGAAAAGCAGAGGAGCGGGCGCATATTCTCGAAGGCCTGCTCATTGCCCAGGATCATATTGATGAAGTCATTCAAATCATCCGCAGCAGCTACGACGACGCCAAGCAAAAGCTCATGGAGCGCTTTGGTCTTTCGGATGTGCAGGCCCAGTGCATTCTGGATATGCGCCTGAAGGCGCTGCAGGGCCTGGAGCGGGAAAAGCTGACCGCGGAATACGAAGAGCTGGAAAAGAAAATTGCCTATTTCCATGATGTTTTGGGCGATATTAACCTGGTCAAAGGCATTTTGAAGGACGAACTGATCGCCATTCGCGATAAATTCGGCGATGAGCGGCTGACTGAGATCCAAAACGTGGAAGATGAGATCGACATTGAGGATCTCATCGAAGAGGAGACCTGCTGCTATACCCTCTCCAACCAAGGCTATATCAAGCGCATGGCAGTCGATACGTATCGCGCGCAGAAGCGCGGCGGCCGGGGCGTCAATGCCCAAAATCTGAAGGACGATGACTTCGTCCGGCAGCTTTTCATCGCCTCGACGCATGATTATATCCTCTTTTTCTCTAATATGGGCCGCGTCCATCGGCGCAAGGGCTATCTGATCCCCGAAGCAGGCCGGACAGCCCGGGGCACTGCCATTGTCAACGTCCTGCCGCTGGAGTCTGGCGAGAGAATCACGGCGATGCTCCTGACCCGGGAGATGGAGACAGAAGAATACCTCGTTATGGTCACCCGGAACGGCACCGTCAAGCGGATCAAGCTGGAGCTTTTGAATACGGCCAGAAAGGCTGGCATCCGGGCGTTGTCACTGGACGAGGGCGATGAACTCATTGCCGTTTTGAAGACGACAGGCCAGGAAAATATCATTCTCGTCTCCCATAATGGCATGGCCATCTGCTTTAACGAGACGGATATCCGCCCCATGGGCCGAGACGCGGCCGGTGTCCGCGGGATGCGGCTGAACGTGGGCGATTATCTCGTCGGCGCGGAGATCGCGGCGCCCGGCAAGCAGCTTTTGACCGTCACAGAGCATGGCTACGGCAAGCGCACACCGGTGGAGGATTACCTCCGGGGTGCAGAGGACGGCACCCGCCAGCCGCAGCAGCGCGGCGGCAAGGGCGTAAAGGGCTACGGTATCACAGGAAAGACAGGCCAAATCGCCGGTGTCGCAATGGTCGAGGAGACGGATGATCTGATGATGATCGAGGACGGCGGCGTCATAATCCGGATGCCGGTGTCGGATGTCAATGTCTATAAGCGGGATACCCAGGGCGTGATCGTGATGCGTGTCGAGCCGGGCAACCGGGTCATCGCCGTGCAGCGGGTCGATCCTTCGCCGGAGGAGGAACTGCATGAATAAGCACGCGACACCTTTTGGCGAGATTCATCTGGTTGCCGTAGATTTGGATGGTACCCTGCTGCAGCCGGATATGCGCTTATCTGACCGGGCGCGCAATGCCATTTTGCGAATTCAAAAGACTGGTGTAGAGGTCGTCATTGCAAGCGGAAGGCCCTACTGCAGTTTGCCGGAGACGGTGATCCAATTGCCGGGGCTTTCCTATGCGATTACCTCCAATGGTGCGGCAATTCACCGTTTGCCCGATGGGGCGCGGATTTGGGGATCTTCCCTATCCCAGGCTGCAGTTGAGGTGATTTTGGCGGAGACCGCGCACTTCCCGGTTTTGCTGGAGGCGTATATTGCCGGGGTTGCCTATACGGAAGCGCGGTATTTTGAGGACCCGGTTCGTTGGGGAAATCCCTACCCGGCGTATATTTGGAATACGCGCAAACCAGTTGCGGATATACGTTCTTTCTTACAGCAGCATTGCCGGGAGTTGGACGGGATTACAGTTGTGTGTATGGATTCGGCAGTGAAGCGAGAGCTGTCCCATGTGATTGGACAGCTTGCACCAGAGGTATACCTAACGGCATCCTGCAGCCAGCTTCTGGAAATTGCGGATCGGCAAGCAGGAAAGGCGGCTGCATTGCAGCGTATCTGCCAGGAAAAAAGAGTGCCGCTCTTCCAATGCGCAGCCTTTGGTAATGGAGAAAACGACAGCCGGATGCTGCAAGAGGTTGGGCTGGGTGTTGCTGTTGCCAACGCAGAGCCGGAATGCCTCGCGGCAGCAGATTTGATTGCGGAAGAAAACAGAGCGGACGGTGTAGCCCAGGTCATGGAAGCCATAGCCGCAGCACGGGAAGCAATCTGGGAATGATCGAACCTTAGACTTATATGAAAAAGTCTGAATATGCCGCTCGGCATATTCAGGCTTTTTCAGCATTATTTTACGATCAGAAGAATCAGAGCAGTAATTCTGCCAGCGCTTGTGTCGAATCAACCAGGGTTGTAGCGCCCGCTTGGCACAGCGCTTTTCTCGTGCGGAAGCCCCAGGTCACGGCGATCCCGGCAATGCCGGTGTTTTTCGCCGTGGCAACGTCGACTTCCGAGTCGCCGATATAAACGCTGCGGGCCGGGTCGGCATGCAACTCCTCCAGGGCGGCCAGGATCACGTCCGGCGCCGGCTTCCGCCGGATGCCCGGCCGCTCCCCGACGCAGACCGCCATCATCCCAGGAAAGTGCAGCTCTCCCAGCTGCTTGACTGCCCAGTCCAGCTTATTGGAGACGATCCCCATGGTGATGCCTGCCGCCTGGCACTGCCGCAGCAGGTCCATGACCCCCGGGTAGGGGGCGGTATGATCATTGCTGTGCTTGTCATAATGGGCAACGAAGGCATCGCAGATAGCTTGAAATTTCGGGCAATCCCGTCCGCCCGGCGTGCAGGCGGCCAACAGCTCGGCCACACCGTTTCCCGTCCCGGCGCGCACCTGCGCGTCTGTCGCAGCCGGAAGGCCGCATTGCGCCAAGGCATAATTGACGCTGCAGGTCAGGTCGGTCAGTGTGTTTAAAAGGGTCCCGTCCAGGTCCCAGAGTACAGTATCGTAGTGCATGTTGCTTGCCTCATTTTCCTTTGATTTCAAATGCAAATTCATCTTCCGTCAAGCCATCCTTTTTGAGCATCTGCTCCATAACGGCGATATCGGCGGTGATATCCATGGCGTCCGTCTGGAAGAGCTTATCCAGCTGCTTTTCGTAGCCGTCGCAGAGCTTGTCCAGAATGCCGCTGATCTTTGCTTTTGCCTGGCGGATGGAATCGGTCTCGATCCCCTCGGCCTCCAGCCGGGCATAGGTCTCCAGCGTTTTCAAGGTCTGGGGCAGATAATAGTCCATAAAGGTCTGCAGCTCCCCGGCGCGCTCCGGGTGCTTTTCCAAATAGTCGAAGATCCTGCCTGTCAGGGTCTCGATACGGTCAATCTTCCGGGAAATCTCCGGATCGGCGATGAGATCGTTATCCGCCCGGATCTGCTGCAGCACCTGCTCGGCGGCGGATTTTGCCGCCCCAGCGTCCTGCACAGTATCTGGGGCGGGGGCTTCCTCGTCCGGGTCGTACGGGGTCAACATCAAGCGGCCGCGCTGTAGGTCCAGCCATGCCGTGTCCCAGGTGCGCATGTCGATCATCTTTTGCAGGTCCTCGCAGACCTGTTTATAGGGCCGGTGGACCCGGTCGGCCAGTTCGTAAATAGAGAGATAGCCGCAGTCCGGGTCGATCATCCCCGCGTATTGCTGCAGCCGCCGCGATTGCTTTTTTCGCAGCCCGCCCAAGATTGCCAGTGCGCCGCCTCCAGCCACGAATGTTGTTCCCACAGCGAAGGCACGCCAGAGGGCCCAGAAGCTGTGCCCCGCTGGATGTGCCGTGACGATCTGCAGCAGACCGAGCACGGCCAGCGTGATGCCGGTGCCCAGCAGCGGCCCGCCGAATTTCAGCTTTCGCTTTGCCCGGTCCTGCTGCTTTGGGCTGGCCGGGGGCGGCGCGGCTGCCGGCTGCTGCTGCGCCAGATGCGCCAGGGTTTGCCGCCATTGCTGGAGTGTTTGCCCGGTGCCGAGGATCGGCAGCTTTCCGGCATTCTTCAAAACGACCAGCGCGATCCCGGCTGGCCAGAAGCATATAAACGCGAGAATGATAATGCCCGTCCAGGCGTTATCGCTGCGTTCTTTTTTCTTTTTCCATTCCTGATACTCCATGGCAGGCGCCCCTTTCTATGGAATGATCTGCTTCGGTTTGCGGTAGCGCTCCTCTTCCGAGAAGATGCAGCCGCAATATTTTTGCATATAAAAGCCCAACGCCCGGGCCATCTCCTGCCCCTGGCGAAACAGCGGCCGGAAATCCCGGTAGAGAAAATCAATTTGGTATTCCGCCGCGGCCCGTTGGGCGACCTGGCGCATCAGCTCGTGATTCTGATAGGGGCTGATAAACAGGGAGGAGGTAAAGGCGTCAAAGCCCTCCCGCGCTGCCGTCTCTGCCGCCTGGAACAGGCGCATCTCATAGCATTTCACGCACCGGTTCCCGATATCCTCTGCCACGCTGCGGATAAATGGCCGCAGGGCGTACCGGTTCTCCTCCAGCAGCGGCAGGCGGATCTGCCCGGCGTATTCCCGCAGGCAGTTGCGCCGGGCGCGGTATTCTGTAAAGGGGTGGATATTCGGGTTATACCAAAATCCGGTGACATCCATCTGCTCATCCCGCAGTGAGCGGATACACATGCAGCTGCACGGCGCGCAGCAGATATGCAGCAATACTTTCATAAAGACGCTTCCTTATCCTTTGATCGTTCTTAAATTTTATTATACCATAGCCCGATGTGACAGGCAAGTGATGTTTCCCGGCTCATCGGTGCAGATTTTTCCGTTGCAAGCGGCGCGGATTTCTGTATAATAAAAGGAGAAACAGTAAAAGGAGTTTTTGCAATGCTGTATCTTGGATTGGGGCTGTTTGCCGTCTGCGTGATCGCGCTGGATCAGGTCGTGAAGTATCTGGTCGTGGCGCATATCAGCCTGGGCGGCATTGTGCCGGTGCTGGATGGTGTGCTGCATCTGACCTATGTGCAGAATACCGGCGCGTCGTTTTCCATGCTGGCGGGGAGCCGCTGGCTGTTTGTCGGCGTTTTGGTCGTCTTTACCGCGATCCTGGCGGTGCTGCTGTGGAAAAAGATGCTCACAAAGAGGTTCGAGCTCTGGTGCCTGGCGGCCGTCTGGGCCGGGGGTGTCGGCAACGCCATCGACCGGGTCGTCCATGGCTATGTGGTCGATATGTTTGAAGTAGAATTTATCAATTTTGCGGTGTTCAATGTGGCGGATATTTTTATTGTCTGCGGCTGCATCGGTTTATTTATCTATCTGCTGCTGTTTGACCGCAGCCGCAAAAAAGGAGAGGCCGCATGATTCTGCACTGCGAAACCGCAGGCGTCCGGCTGGATGTTTTTCTGACCCAGGCGCTGGAGGGGGTGACCCGCAGCGCAGCGCAGCGCTTGCTGGAGGGCGGCCACGTCACAAAAGATGGGCAGCCTGTCAAGAAAAATCAAAAGACGGAAGCCGGGGCGGATTATACCGTCGAGATCCCCGAAGCCCAGCCCATCGCGCTGCAGCCGGAGAAGATCGACCTGGAGATCGCCTATGAGGACAGCGATGTCGTCGTCATCAATAAGCCGAAGGGCATGGTCGTGCACCCAGCGGCTGGGCATTGGTCAGGGACGCTGGTCAATGCGCTGCTGTATCACTGCGGCGATTCCCTCTCAGGCATCAATGGGCAGCTGCGGCCCGGCATCGTGCATCGGATTGATAAAGACACCTCCGGCCTGCTGCTGGTGGCGAAAAATGATTTTGCCCATCAAAAACTAGCGGCCCAATTGGCGGATCATACCATGCACCGGACCTATGTCTGCCTGGTCTGCGGCAATATTCGGGACGATAGCGGCGTCATCGACGCGCCCATCGCCCGGCATCCGCAGGACCGGAAAAAAATGGCCGTCTGCCCGGATGGCAAGCGTGCCGTCACGCATTTTCAGGTGCTGGCCCGTTACCCGGGCTATACCTATGTGCAGTGCCGTCTGGAAACAGGGCGCACCCATCAGATCCGGGTCCATCTGGCCTGGAAGAATCACCCGATTCTCGGCGATACGGTCTATGGGCACAAGAAGCCGGAGCTTGGCCAGAGCAGCCAGTGCCTCCATGCCCAGGCGTTGACCTTCCTGCATCCCCGCACCGGCCAGCCGGTCACAGTGACCTGTGATCTGCCGCCGTATTTTACAGAAGTCTTGGAAAAATTAAAGCGGATGCAGCAAATTGCGCCTTGACAAGCGCACGGGAATCCACTATAATGCGGTTGTTCCAATGGAGCAACCGCATTACAAGCAGTCTTCGGGGGGCCGGGCGTATCCGGCTGAGAGTGAGCAAGATCGTGCTCTGACCCGCGAACCTGATACGGATCATGCCGTCGTAGGGAAAGATGCAGGCCGATTCTAAACCAGCGCATTGCAATCTTTCTGGTTGCAGTGCGTTTTTTCATTGGAAAGAAAAAGAATCGGAGGTATTTGTAATGGAAAAGAAAAAGAAATCCCGTGTTGCGCTGCGGGCACTGTGCGAAGGCGCGCTGATGGTCGCGCTGGCGCAGATTTTGAGCTACCTGAAGCTGTGGGAGCTCCCCCAGGGTGGCTCGGTCACGATCGGCATGTTCCCCATCTTCCTGTTCTGCATCCGCTGGGGTTTTGGACCGGGCATGTTGGCATCCGTCGTGTTCTCCGTGCTGCAGCTGGTGCTGGACGGCGCGTATGCGTATAGCTGGCAGTCCATGCTGGGCGACTATATCGTGGCCTTCAGTGTCCTAGGCGTCGCTGGGCTTTTTGCCCGGATGAAGGGTGGCTTTTTCCTGGGCAGCACCGTCGGCTGCGTTGCGCGGTTCCTGGTCCATTGGATCGTCGGCGCGACGGTTTGGGCGGAATATATGCCGGATCGCTTCTTTGGCATGACGATGACATCCCCGTGGTTCTACTCCGCACTGTACAATGGCAGCTTTATGCTGCTGGACCTGGTGATGATCCTGGTCATCGGCGCGCTGCTCTATAAACCTATGGGCAAGCATATGACCTGTCAACTGCCCAAAAAGCAAAAAGCGTAAAGAAAAACCGTACCGCGCAGCGGTACGGTTTTGAGAGCGTGTCAAAA
>CAKTTR010000015.1 GCA_934615645.1 uncultured Oscillospiraceae bacterium
TCGGGGGCGCGGATATTCGCGCGCTCTGCCCCGGGCATTCTCACAAGCTTGTCGCCTATGTGTCGCAGGAGAATTTCCTGTTTTCCGGGACGGTGCGGGAGAATATCCGCATGGGCAAGCCGGACGCGACGGATGCCGAGGTCGAGCAGGCTGCCCGCGACTGCGGCTGCTATGACTTTATCCTGGGCCTGGAAAACGGCTTTAAGACTGAAGTCGGCAGTGGCGGCGGGCATCTTTCCGGCGGCGAACGGCAGCGCATTTGCATCGCCCGGGCGATGCTGAAAAATGCCCCCATCGTCATTCTGGACGAGGCTACGGCCAATGTCGACCCGGAAAATGAGGAGGCGCTGATGGCAGCCATCGCAGCGCTGACGCGGGAAAAGGCCGTCATCCTGATCGCCCACCGGATCAAAACCGTCCGCCATGCCGACCAGATCTTCGTGGTAGACAAAGGCCAGATCGTCCAGCGCGGCACCCACGACGCGCCCATGATGCAAGACGGCATCTACCGCCAGTTTATCAGCAGCCGCAAGCAGGCAGTCGGCTGGAAGCTAAAAACCTGATCGCACCAAAACGTCCGCTGCGAAATGATCCGCAGCGGGCGTTATTTTACTGGATTTTGCGGCCTGCTTTGTCAAAAATAGACAAAATGCCGCGCGGAATTTCTGCAAGTGTTTTTTTAAAAACAGTTGCTGGACGGTGCGGGGTTTTTTATAATAGAGATGCGATATTCTCTTAAAAGATGCACGAAGAAACTTGATAGGAGCCTGGGCAGTGCTTGGCTGCGCGCCATCGGCTGCGGTGGCCAGCGGCAGGGGAACGGGGGCGCTGTATGCCTGGGATCGTGAGGAATTTTGATGAAACAATATGCGATTGGAATTGATATCGGCTCGACCTGCGCGAAGGCTGTCGTGCTGGAGCCGTCCGGCGCGATCGCGCGGCGGCTCGTCCTGCCGACGGGCTGGAGCAGCGCCGATACCGCGCAGCAGATCGAAGGGCAGCTTGCCGGCCTTCTCCCACAGGCCAGCGTTGCGGCGACGGGCTATGGCCGCATCTGCGTGCCTTATGCGGACCGGCAGATCACGGAGATCACCTGTCACGCCCGCGGCGCATGCGCGCTCTATGGGGAAAAGACGCTGACCGTCATTGACATTGGCGGCCAGGATACGAAGATCATCCAAGTGGCCAATGGCCGCGTTGCAGATTTTTTGATGAACGACAAATGCTCCGCGGGGACGGGCCGCTTTCTGGATGTTATGGCAAGTACCCTGGGCCTTGCACCGGCGCAGCTCTATACGCTGGCCGCCCACGGCGGCGGGGTACATATCAGCTCCATGTGTACGGTTTTTGCTGAGTCTGAGGTCATCAGTCTCATTGGGCGCGGCGAGGCGAAGGAGAATATTGCTTATGCGGTCGTCGACTCCATCGTGACCAAGGTCGCCGCCCAGGCGGCGCGCTTGCTGCCGCCCAGCGGCCTGGTCTGCCTGACCGGCGGGCTCTGCGAGGCGCAGGTCCTGGTGGATGCGCTGGCCGCCGCGCTGAAGCGGCCGGTCCTGACTTGCCCTGATGGCCGCTACGCCGGGGCCTTGGGCGCGGCGATCCTTGCGGGAGGGCGGACAGAATGATCTATCTGGATAACGCGGCCACGACACTAAAAAAGCCGCCGGAAGTCGCGGAAGCGGTCAAGACGGCGATCCTGACCGCCGGAAACGCCGCCCGCGGGACCCACAGCGTCTCGCTTTCCGCCGCGCAGACGGTGTTTATGACGAGGCAGAAGCTGGCCAAGCTCTTTTCCTGCCCGCGGGCAGACCATATCGTCTTTACCGCCAACGCCACTCAGGCGCTGAATACCGCCCTCTATGGTCTCCTCTTGCCGGGCGACCATGTGATCTCCACAGATCTGGAGCACAACTCTGTCCTGCGGCCGCTGTATGATCTGCAGGAGCGGGGCGTCATGGTCGATTTCGTCCCGGCAGACCGGCAGGGGAATCTTTGCTACGAAGAGTTTGCATCATTATTCCGAAGCAATACGAAGGCTGTCGTCTGCACCCACGCGTCCAATCTGACGGGGAACCTGCTGGATCTTACGCGCATCGGCCGCATGGCGCGGGCGCACGGCGCGCTTTTGATCGTCGACGCGTCCCAGACGGCGGGGTCGATCCCCATCGACATGCAGAAAATGGGCATCGACGTCCTCTGTTTCACCGGCCACAAGGGGCTGATGGGCCCGCAGGGGACGGGGGGCCTTTGCATCCGGCCTGGTGTGGAGCTCCGGCCGCTGATGCGCGGCGGGACGGGCGTGCATTCTTACGATAAGGGCCAGCCGCAGGCCTATCCCACGCGGCTGGAGGCCGGGACACTGAACAGCCACGGGATCGCCGGGCTGGGCGCGGCGCTGGATTTTATCCTGGCGCAGGGGCCAGCGGCCATCGGCGCGCGGGAGCAGTCTTTGATGCACCGGTTTGTGACTGCCGTCCGCCAGATCCCCGGCGTCACGGTCTACGGCGATTTTTCGTCACTGGAGCGCGCCGCCATTGTTGCCCTGAATATTGGGGCTTACGATTCTGCCGAGGTATCAGACGTGCTGTTCACGGCGTACGACATTGCGACCAGGCCCGGCGCGCACTGCGCCCCGCGAATGCATGAGGCCCTTGGGACGACAGCGCAGGGCGCGGTACGCTTTAGCTTTTCGTATTTCAACACAGAAGCGGAAATTGACGCCGCCATCCGCGCCGTGCAGGCGCTGGCGGTGAAAGCTTAATAGAATTTTATTTGAAAAGGAGAAGTATTATGTCCGATTATGTTCAGATGTGGAAAAATCTCGGAATGGATCTGGAGAGCCACGACACCCTCTGTCAGGTGCTGCCGACCGCGGTGGGAGATGTCTTCCTGTCGCAGGAGAATCGCCCGAAGGCGATGGATTTTTGGGATCTCGTGATCTCTGAGGTCCACGGCATCCGCCCGGCAGAGCTGATCGAGGAGCAGAAGAAGGGACGCAAGGTGTTCGGCACGTTCTGCGTCTATGTCCCGGACGAAGTTATCCTGGCGGCAAACGGCATCGTGACCGGCCTGTGCGGCGGTTCGCAGTTCTGGGTGCCGGGCGGCGAGGCGGTCCTGCCGAAGAGCACATGTCCCCTCATCAAGGCGTCTGTCGGCGCGCGGCTCGGCCGGACCTGTCCGTTCTTCCGGATTGCGGATATGTACGTCGGCGAGACGACCTGCGATGGCAAGAAGAAGGCCTATGAAATCCTCGGTGAAGACGTTCCCATGTACGTGATGGACGTGCCGCAGATGAAGCGTCCGGAGGATATTCTCAAGTGGAAGCAGGAGATCGCTGCGTTTGCAAAGCGTGTCGAGGAATTTACCGGCAATCAGATCACCCCGGAAAAGCTGGGGGAGGCCATTCACCTTGCCAACGAGAAGCGCAAGGCGCTGCAGCGGGTCTATGACTGCCGCAAGTCCGAATATTTGCCGATCTCCGGCCGCGACGCGCTCCTGATGATGCAGATCTCGTTCTTTGATGACCCCGCCCGCTGCGCCCAGATGTGCAACCGGCTGGCCGACGAGCTGGAGCAGCGCATCCGCGACCATGTGAGCGTCGTTCCGGCGGGCACGAAGCGCATTCTCGTCACCGGCACGCCGATGGCGGTGCCCAACTGGAAGCTGCACAACATCATCGAGACCAGCGGCGCCGCCGTCGTCTGCGAGGAGATGTGCACCGGGACGCGGTATTTCGAGAACCTGGTCGACGAGAGCAAGACGACGCTCGACGAGCAGTTTATGGCGCTTTCCGAGCGGTACATGAAGACAAATTGCGCCTGCTTTACGCCGAATACGGGCCGCATTGATGATATTCTGCGCATGGTCGAGGAATACAAGGTCGACGGCGTCATCGATTGCAGCTTGAAATTCTGCTGCCTGTATGACACGGAGAAGTACCAGGTCTCCCGTGCACTCAAAAACGCCGGTGTGCCGGTCCTGAGCCTGGAGACGGATTATACCGATACCGACGCCGAGCAGCTGCGGACGCGGATCGGCGCGTTTATCGAGATGCTCAATGGCTGAGTCCATTCTGCGGTATTATATCCTGTTTGCCAACTATGAGCAGGGCCTGGCGCTGCACGCGCTGCTGGACGAGCACGGCCTCCTGAACCGGATCGCCCCCGCGCCCCGCTGCATTCAGGGCAAGCTCTCGTGCGGGATGTCCCTGCTCATCGAGCAGCCAGACATCGACGCCGTCCGGCGCTGCATTGACGAGCACCACGGGGAGTACTACGACATCGTCCCCCTGGCTGGCCAGCTCCAGGCGCGCAGAGATCAATATTGCTAAAAAAGCCCTTCCACCAGGGATGCTGCCATAGCGCAGCGCTCTGGGGGAAGGGGCGTTTTTACTATATATAATAGTCCAGCTTGGAAAATTACACGGACGGAGCGGCGCTGTGCGCGCCGCTTTCGCGTTCCGCCGCAGCAAGCGCAGCGCCTGTGGTGACGCGGATCTGCTCGATGTGATGATTTGCCGCCCGCGTGATCTGCACGTGCAGGCCCTGGAAGTCAAATGCCGCGCCGGGGTCGGGGAGGCGGCCGAATTGCTCCATGACCCAGCCACTGACGGATGCCATCTCAGAGTCCGCCTTCAGGCCGAAGTGATCGGCAAAGTCGTCAAAGCTCATCTCCGCATCGACCAGATAGGAATCGGCGGCTATTTTGGTGATCGGCGTTTCCTCCTCGTCGTGCTCATCCCAGATCTCGCCGACCAGCTCTTCTAGAATATCCTCCATTGTCACGATCCCACTGGTGCCGCCGTATTCATCGACGACGACGGCAACGTGGGTCTTGGCCTGCTGGAGCTTTTTCAGCAGGAGGCTGATGGATTCCATCTCCAGCGCATAGACCGGCGGCAGGATGATCTCCCGCAGGGGCTTGTCTGTCACGCCGCAGCCTACATAGAAGTCCTTTTGATGGATGGTGCCCAGGATATTGTCGATGGAGCCCTGATAGATCAGCAGACGGGAGTATTTTGTCTCCGTGAACAGGGCGGCGACCTCCTCTTTGGTGGCTGTGACCGGGAGGGCTGCCAGGTCTGTCCGGTGGATCAGAATGTCCGCCGCGCGCTGCTCGGAGAAGTCGATGGCGTTTTTCAGCAGCTCGCCCTCGTTTTTGTCAATGCTGCCGTCCTGCTGGACCTCTTCGACCAGCATCAGCAGCTCCTCGTGGGACATTTTATTTTCCGCGTTGAGATGGAATACCTTGGCCAGCAGCTTTTTCCAGAGGGAAAAGAGGGCGTTCAGCGGCGTAAAGATCCAAATCAGGACCTGCAGCATCGGCGCGGAGAACATGGCGCACTGCTCCGCGCAGTCCTTGGCGATGCTCTTCGGCGAGATCTCGCCAAAAATCAGCACAACGACGGTGACGACGACCGTGGAGATCGAAGCGCCGATATCGCCGTAATGCTTGACAAAGAGCACCGTGCCGATAGACGCGGTGGCGATATTTACAATGTTATTGCCGATCAGGATCGTGGACAGCAGCCGGTCATAGCGCGCTAGCAGCTTGCAGACCAGGGCTGCTTTTTTGTTTCCTTTTTCCGCAAGGGTTTTCAGCCTGGTCGTATTCGCGGAGGAAAACGCCGTCTCCGTCGCCGAAAAATAGGCCGATAAGATCAGGCAGACCGCCATAATGATCAAACAAGTGGTCGTAGACAATGTAAGTAAACTCCTTTTCTGTCATCTGTCATCATGAGAAATGTACGTGGCCGCGCCCGCGAAAGACGCAAAAAAGCATGTCCGCCCTGCATCTCGCAGCGCAGATATGCTTTCAAAACCAGATGGCAGTTCAGCTTTCTACTAGGACAATCGCTGCCGTCAGACTCCATGTGCTTCCTTCCTTTCGTGTGAAATTAGCTCTATTATAACAAAAATATTCGGTTCGTCAAGAAATTTGATAAAAAACGACTGTTAAGAATGCACCCCATTGCCTGTTGCGCTGCGGCGGGGCCGCTAGCGCAGGGGGGATGCGGGGGCGTGCAGGGTTTGCAGGGTTTGCAGGGCTTGCAGGGTGTCGCCGATCTCGGCGTCGATGAGGATCGCTTTTGGGGCGATCTCCCGGGGGCAGGCGGCTTGAGCTTGGTTGATGCAGGCGTAAGTTGCCTGCGGGTTTCGGGCGGTCATCTGCCAGAAGGGGTACTTGATGATGGCGGGGGTGTTGTAGCCGACGCCCAGCTCGAAAAAGAGGAGCCGTTCACCGGTGCGGGTGCGGAGGAAATTCTCGTACCGGACTGCGGCCTGGTGCCAGCCTTCGTCCTCGACAAAGCTGCAGTCGGCGCGCAGGTTCATGGTCAGGGGCGCGCCGCAGTGGGGGCAGCGGGGGAGCAGGGCAGATGGAATTTTTCGATCCGTTTGCCGGGCGACCATCTCCCGGACCTGGGCTTCGTTGTAGAACGTCTCCTGGCAGCACGGGGTGCTGCACTGGAAGAGGCCGTAGTCACCTTGGGTGTAGAACAGGCGCTTTTTGTCAAACCCGGCTTTTTGGAAGCAGTGGTCGACATTTGTTGTGATGACGAAATAGTCTTTTCCGGAGACCAGACGCAAAAGCGTCTCATAGACCGGCTTGGGGGCGTCCTGGTAGCGGTTGATGAAAATATACCGGCTCCAATAGGCCCAATAGGCTTCTGGCGTGGGGAAGGGGTAAAAGCCGCCGGTGTACATATCGTGAAAGCCGTATTCTGCGGCAAAATCGGAGAAATACTGCGCAAACCGCGGGCCGTCATAGGTAAAGCCCGCGGCGGTGGAGAGCCCCGCGCCTGCGCCGATGACGACGGCGTCCGCCGCGTCCAGCGCCTTACGCAGGCGCAGAATCTGCGCCGAGCAGCCGGGCGTAGATGGCTTTGTCACAGTCTTTGAAAACATTGAAGATCACCTTCTTGACACTGGTTTGTTTTTTGACAAATTTCCCCACAGTCTCAACGGCGATCTCTGCCGCCCGTTCGTTGGGGAAGTGAAATTCTCCCGTGGAGATGCAGCAGAACGCAACGCTCTCCAAACCCTGCGCCGCGGCCAGGTCCAGGCAGCTGCGGTAGCAGGCGGCAAGCAGCGCTTCGTCCTGCGCCGTCACGCGGCCTTCGATGATGGGGCCGACGGTGTGCAGGATATACCGGCAGGGCAGATGGAACGCCGGGGTGATCTTGGCCTGGCCCGTCGGCTCCAGATGGCCCTGCTGCTCCAGCAAGGCTGCGCAGGCAAGCCGCAGCTCGACCCCGGCGTAGGTGTGGATGGCATTGTCGATGCACTGGTGGTTTGGCACATAGCAGCCGGTCATGCCGGCGTTTGCGGCGTTGACGATGGCGTCGCATTTTAAAGTCGTGATATCGCCCTGCCAAAGGTACAGCCCCGGCTGGACGGGCGCGAGATCGGCAAGGTCCGTGACGCCCTTGGCGGCGGTCTCCGCTTGCAGGTAGGCGCCCTGCACCTGGAGAAATTCTGCGCTGGCGCGCTGCGGGGGGCGCACGTTCAAAAGCCCCCGCAGCAGCTGCCGCTGGCGGGCGTCGTCGTGGGGTACGGCAATGTCCCGGTATTCCGGCCGTTCTTTTAAGAGCGCTTGGAGGAGAAACAAGCGCCGTTCGGTCTGGTTCATGGTCAGTTCCTCTTTTCGATTGCTTGCACAGGGCAGGCTTCTGCGCAGCGCCCGCAGTGAAGGCAGTGGCGCTGGTCGATGACGGCGGGCGTTTTCTTGCTGTCGATGCAGCGCTGCGGACAGACGGCGCTGCATTGGCCGCAGCCGGTGCAGCGCGCGCCAATGTAGTAGCCCGGTGCATCTGCGGCTGCTTTTCCGATGGCGAAGCAGTCGCGGACGATGTGCGCCGGGTCGCTGATATCAAAGTATTCGCCGTCCGCCTCGTACAGGCAAAATACTTCCAGCGCGCTGCGGGTATCGCCGGGGTAGATGGATTGCATGTAGGGGTTCTTTTCAAAAATCTCGTCCAGCTTCCGGCTGCCGATGTTTTTGATCCTGCCGCGCAGCGAGATCGAGAGTTTATCCTTCGTGGCGGACAGGGCGATATACCCCTGCGCCATGAGCTGGGCATAAAACGCCTTGCCCTTGGCTGTGAGGAAATACACGCCCTGCGCGTCCCAGAGCATCATGTCGATGACGCGGGTCTGGGGGTGGCCATCTGCGCCGATGGTCGCGACGGTGGTGGAGTGGATGTGCTCCACCAGAAGCTGCAAGTAATCATAGGTTGTCATGGCATTCACCGTCCTTCAGGGTATTGTACCACACGCTGTGGGAGAGGGGAAAGCGTTTGCCGCTCATTTTGGGGTTTGGCACAAAATCCTCCGCCGGGTAGCCGATGTAGAGCATGTTGTGGATCTCCCAGGTCTCCGGCAGGTGCAGCAGCGCGCGGGCCTTGGCTTTGTCAAAATAGCTGATCCAGACTGTCCCGAGGCCGATGCTGGCGGCCTCCAGCATCATGTGGGTGGAGACGATGGTGGCGTCTGTTGCGCCGCTGGATTCGCCGCTCTCCGGGTGCTTCCAGCAGGCGTTCCGGTCGTAGCAGACCAGCAGCACCAGAGGCGCGCCGTAGTAGTACACGCACTGGCCGTGCGCCTGATCGTCGCAGCTGCGGTCCAGCGCGGCGTACTTGGCGTTATACTGGAAGGTGCAGAAGGCCCGAACTTGTTCCAGGCTTTCGCGGGTGTTCAGTACGAGAATGCGCTGCGGCTGGGCGTTGACCGCCGTCGGCGCCCAGCGCCCGGCCTCCAGAATTTTATCCAGCTTTTCCTGCTCCACAGGAACCGGCGCAAACTGCCGGGTGGTCACGCGGCGCTTTGCAATATCCATAAAATCCATGCTATGCGACCCCTTTCAGAATGGACGAGAGTCTTGGATAAGTCAGCATCGTAATGCCGCCGATGGCAAGCCCTTTCAGAATATTAAAGGGCAGGGCGTTAAACAGCACGATGTCCAGCTTTGTGTGAATAAACGGGAGAAACGCGCCAAAGGAGGCGATGAGCTGCTCCAGCGGCAGGAAGGTTTCGAAGAGCGGCAGCAGGAGGAAGTAATTTGCCAGCGCGGCGGCAGCGCCCATGGCAAGGCTGGCGATGATGCAGGCGCGCCGCGCGGTTTTCTTCGTCTTGCAATGCTGGTAGAGCGCCCCGGCCGTGACCACATAGGCGGCGCCGACCAGGAAGTTGGCCAACTCCCCGACGCCGCCGGTCGAGGTGGTCAGAAGCTGCAGCACATTTTTGATCAATTCAATGAGCAGTCCAACGAGCGGCCCGAAGGCGAAGGCACCGACGAGCGCCGGGAAGTCGGACAAGTCCATCTTGGCAAAGGACGGCGACAGTGGCACCGGAAAATCTGCAAACGCGAGGACAAAGGCCATGGCAGAGAGCAGGGCAGTCATGGTGATGGTGCGGGTATTGTGGGAAGCAGCGCTTCTCGGCTGCGGGATGGAAATGGTGCGGTTCATAATTCACCTCATGATGTGATAGGCTGGGATCGGAAGCAGCCTGGCAGGTGGGGCTGCTTTCTTAAGATGTACTTTCTTCCGGCCTTTTACCGACCGGCACGGCAGTGCACCGTGCCGGTCAGGCGTTCGACCTGCCATGAAGATGTGCTGCTGCGGCAAGTTATTTTAGAATTCGTAAGGCGGGTTGCCGGAGAAGTCAGCGATGACGCCGTGGGGGTTTTCCAGATAGAATACCTCGAAGATGGGGTTGCTGGCGTCGCCGTACTGGCCCTTCACGATGGGGTTCTGGAGGCACAGCGCCTTGGCGGCCTGGTTGTTTTCAAAGACGGCCTTGCCGTGCAGCCGGATCCAGGCGAAGTCCGGGCTGGAAACGGAGAGCTCCACCGCCGGGTTTGCCTGCAGGTCCTTGTAGACCTCTTTCTGGTTGTTGGTGCAGAACCACAGCTTGCCGTCCAGCTCGCCCGCGAACATAAAGGGGCGGCACTTGGCGCTACCATCGCGGCCGACGGTTGCCAGATACTGGGTGGGGTTGGCGTTCAGAAATGCGACGACTTTTTTCATAATGAGTACCTCCAAATTGGTTTTTCGTTTCGAAAGCTTGCGTTTTCCTTTCGCTGGCATTATAATAACGCCATAGAGACGATTCGTAAAGTAAGCACAATATTGTGCTGTAGTTACCAAAATGAAACCATTGGAGGTTTGCATGGAAAATACTGCAAAAACAGCGCTCCCGGCTTGCCCGGTGGAGACGACGCTGACGTTAATCGGGGATAAATGGAAGGTGTTGATCCTGCGCGATCTGATGCCGGGGACGAAACGGTTCGGGGAGCTGAAAAGATCCGTCGGGAATGTCTCCCAGAAGGTGCTGACGGCGCAGCTGCGGGCCATGGAGGAGAGCGGTCTGGTCCACCGCAAGGTCTATGCCGAGGTGCCGCCGCGGGTGGAGTACTCCCTGACCAACCTCGGCAGGAGCCTCAAGCCCATCCTGGACGCCATGGGCGTTTGGGGCGCGCAGTATAAGGCGCAAGCGGAGGCATCCAGCAGCCCGGCGTGATACGCCGCATCGGCAAAAGAGCCCGGCGCAGAATGAGAAATTCTGCGCCGGGCTCTTTTGCGCCGCGCTGCGATGCTTGGCATGGGGCGGGAAGCGGGATTTGGCAGGCTTAACCTGCCGCACGATGGTTTTCTTGTAAGATGATGGCGCTGCTATAAGGGGTCGGCTGGACTTTGTCGCAGCGGATGCCGATCTTGTTGCCGACGCGCAGCTGAGCGCGGGGGATCGGCTGGCCGAGGTGGTCAAGATAGACGGTGTCGCCGTCGGTGGAAAATTGCAGTGTCTGGCTGGTGCTGCCGCAGGAGAGCGGCGCGATCTTGATCGTGCCCTCGGAGATCTCCAGAACCGTCCCCAAATAGACATTGCCCGCCGTCCTGGCCGCTTCGTGCTGGCAGCCGGAAAGATACAGGCACAGCGCCAGAAGCAGGAATAAAATGGCGCGCTTCATGCGATCTCACCTCTTTCGTGTTGCGGTCGTTTGCTTGTTTGCTTACTTAGACGAAAATGAATGGAAAAGGTTTCCAAAAATTTTGAAAAATCAGAGTTTTTCAGCGTTATTCCGTCGCCGTGACGATATAGCCGCCGAGATTATCTGCCGAGCAGTCGGCTTCGCCGCTCTCTGGGGGCGATGCGGCGGCGTAGACGACGTAATGCGTGCCCTGGCAGGTAAAGCGCAGCGGCGCATCTTCGGATGTCTTTTCCCGCAGCAGCTGGAGGTATTCCTCTAGGCAAAGGCCGTTTTCCTGCATATACCAGGCGTGGGGGACGCCGACATAGCGAAAATGCCAGGCTTCATAGGCGATGCCCGTCACGTCCCGCTTGTTCTCCGGGTAGCGGCGGATAAAGCCGTATTCCCAGGCGTGCTCGACCAGCCAGGCGTAGTCGCCGGTACCGGTGAAATCCGCCGTCGCGCCGGAGTCTTCCAGGTAGAGGGCAAAGTCGACGGCCAGGCCCGTGTGATGTTCGCTGCAGCCGGGCTTAGCGAGGTAGCTGGCGGCGTAGTCGTTGCCGTGGTTTTGCACCGCCGCGTCATAGAGCTGCTGCTGGTCGTCCTGCGTCCGGTAGCCTGCGACAATGTTGACATTGCTGCAGCCGGTGGCGGCTTCGAAATCCGCCATCCAGTTATTCAGCGGCATTATGACCCGGCGGGAGACGGAAAGGGCGGTGTCCTTGACGTAATAGCTGCGGTTCTTTTCCTCGTAGACGCTGACGAGGTCCTCTGCCGTCTCTGGGTCGTAGGGCGCGTCGGCGTTTACTAAGATGAGGTCGCCCTGGGCGTTGCCTGCGGGCGCGGTGCCCGATGGGGCGGCGCCGTCTTCGGCGGAAAAGTCGTCGCCCTCCGGCAGGGTGTCCATGGCGCGGGTCCAGAGGGCCAGACTGCCGCAGATGGCCAGGGCCGCCAGCAGGACAATGCCCATGGGATGGAGCCGCCGCGCGGGCCTTCTTTTGGTACGTTCTTTCATGCGATGCACCTCCTGTAACTGTCTTACAGTATCGGTGCGCCGCGCAGCGAAGCGGCAAAAAACCGGCATCAAAGCGGCAAATGATTTTGATTTTTTCAGGAATTGAAAAACAGGGCGTCGCCGCTGAAATTCAGGCTGATCGGGGCGCTTTCGCCATTGGCATCGGTGTAGCGCAGCGTGGCAAGATTGACGCCGAAGTCTGAGTCTATGCTACCTGGCGGGATGTCCGTGGCTTCGACGGTGAAGCTGCCGCTGCCGGCTGCTTGCTCCAGGGCCTGGCAGAGCTGGCCCAGGGCATCCTCCAGGCCGTCCACCGCCGCATTTTCCAGCAGGGCCATTGCGCCGTCGTCCCCGCCGTAGAGGAAGAACATCAGGATGGCCCCGGTGCTATCGTCCAGATAGCAATTTGCGGTGAAATGCCACTCCAGGACGGTAAATTCTGCGCTATAGCGCCAGCCGCAGAGGAACTGCTCGTCAAAGACGGTGATGACCGGCTCTGTCATGATGTTTTGCAGCTCCTGCGCGCCGAAGGCCTGCGTGAGGAACGTTGCCGCGGTCTGCTGGGCTTCCTGTATCGTCATGGTGTGCCCGGCCTGGAAGGTGAATTCTTCGGTGTAGCTGTTGATCGCGAGATAGCGTGCGGCCAAGGAGAGCTGCTGCACCGCGTTCAGGCTGACGGAGCTGGATTCCAGCTGCTTGGGCTTTTCCCGCTGCCGGGCCTCCAGCTGCCAGACGAGCCGCGGGCCGAACAGACCGGCGGCGATGGCGGCCGCCGCCAGGAACAGGGCGATGGCATAATACCGCTTTTTCATAAACGCGCCCCCTTTAATAAGACAGTGACACAGGTCCCGCCGCCCTCGCGGCTGGCAAAGGTGATGGACCCGTCGTGCAGCGCGGCGATCTTCTGGCACAGGGCAAGCCCCAGCCCGACGCCGCCCTGGGCCCGGGCCCGGGATTTATCGACCCGGTAAAACGCCTCCGTCAGATGCGCCAGCGCTTCCGGCGGCATCCCGCGTCCGTTGTCGAGAATGCGGATGCGCAAGCATTCCTCCTGCCAGTCGGCGGCGAGGTAGATATTGCCGCCGTGCTCCAGGGCCTTGCGGGCGTTGTCGAGCAGATTGACGAGCAGTGACTGCACCAGGTCCGGCTCCAGGCGGCACAGGCCGGGCTTGACGCTGTACTGGAGCTGGATATTTTCCTTTTCATAGATCGGCCGCAGATGGCGGCACAGGGCGGCGATCAGCTTGGCGGGCTCCGTGGGGACGAAGTCCGGCGTCTGATTTTTCAGGACCAGCAGGTCCAGCAGCTTGAGGGAGAGAGACTCCAGCCGCTTGCCCTCGGAGAAGATATAATTTGCCGCGTCCATAGCCTCCTGCGGGGGCAGGGCCTGGGACCGCAGGAGGTCCGCATAGCCGATGATCGAGGTCATCGGCGTTTTTAATTCGTGGGCAAAGCTGCCCATAAAGCGCTCCTGCCGCTCCATGGACTGCTGCAATTCCGTAATATTCTCCTCCAGCTGTGCCGCCATGGCGTTAAAGTCCCGGCAGAGCTGGCCGACCTCGTCGCCCGTCCTGGGGCGGACGCGGCAGCTAAGGTCCCCGGCGGCAAGACGCCGGGATGCGGCGGAGAGCTTGCCAAGGGGCTTGGTCAGGACATAGCTGACGCCCCAGCTGAGGGCGCCGCCCAGGGCCATGACGGCCAGAAAAACATAGGTATAGACCCGCAGCATCCAGCGCTGGGCCTCGTAAATATCTGTAATGTAATAGGCAATATCCAGCTGCAGCGTCTCGTCGCTCGTCGAGAGCAGGCCGCTGATCTGGAGATAGACGTCCGCCTGGCCGTGCTCGTCCGTATACTGCAGGATCTGCGTGGCGCAGTGGTCCGGCTCCGGGGCGAGGGGCGTCAAAAGCGCGGTGGTCCCGTCCTGCAGGATGGGTTCCTGCCCGGCGCGCAGGCGGACGCAGGCCCAATTTTGCTCCCCCTCCAGGCTGCGCAGCGCGGTGCAGAGGGTGTCGTAATTCTTTTGCATACTGCTGGCGGTGACGAGCTGCAGCGCCCGGAGATTGGCGCTGTAGTTTTCCAGGCTGGCCGACTCTGCCTGCAGCAGGGCGGTGCGCAGACTCAGGGTGATGAGCGCGCCGCCGCCTGCGCCGAAGACCAGGGCCAAAAGCCAGAGCATGCAAAGGGTCATTTTCAGGCGAAATTTCATCGGTTCCTCCCGGGTGTCACACTTCCAGCCGGTAGCCGACCTTGTTCACGGCCCGCAGCTTTGCCTCCCAGCCGACCTTTTTCCGCAGCCGCTGGACATGTAGATCGACGGTCTTACTGCCGTAGGGGAAGTCCTCCTTCCAGACCCGCTCATAGATCGTCTCCCGATAGAGGGCGACGCCGGGGTTCCGGGCAAAGAGGAGGAGTAGGTCATATTCCTTCTTCGTCAGTGCGATGGGCACGCCGTCCCGGGTGACCTGCATGGCCTGCTGGTCGATGTGCAGGCCGTCGATGTCCAGGGTGTCGCTGGTCTTATGGTAGCGCCGCAGGACGACATCCACCCGGGCCAGCAGCTCCAGGACCTCGAAGGGCTTGACGATATAATCCTCCGCCCCCATGCGCAGGCCCCGGACCCGGTCGTTGACGGCGTTTTTGGCTGTGAGAAAGATGACGGGCGTGCCGGTGGGGCGGATATATTCCAGGAGCGAAAAGCCGTCAACGCCGGGGAGCATGATATCCAGCAGCACGAGGTCAAACCGCTCCCGCTCCAAAACATCTGCAGCCGCCAGCCCATCGTAGACGCACTGGCAGTGATAGCCCGCCCGTCGCAGGCTCAAGCGGATCAGCTCGGCAATGGGCTTTTCATCCTCCACAATTAAAATGCGAATCATCTGGCGCACCTCCTGGTCGCAGCATACCAACAAACAGCATCAAAACGGCATCATAGAACGAAGTTTTTTCGAATGCCGGAGAGCAGATCGTTTCTCAGCGCCAGTTTACCATATTTGCCCGCCCAAGGCAATCCCGGGCATAGCGGGCGGGGCGGGCGCATAGGCTTGTCACGGGTGAAAGCAATGCAATATTACGCAGAACGGGAACTGTATCATATCTGCCCGCCGCCCTTGGCGGACCGCTTGCAGGCGCTGCCTGCGGCGGAGCGGGGACGGCTTGAAGAGGTCCGCCTGCGCCTTGGCTACCCGGCGACGATGCTGTCGCAGGGCCGGGAGACGGCGCTGACCGGGGCGGGCGGGCCGCTGCTGGTGACGGGCCAGCTGCTGCGGCAGCTGCTGGACCGGGTGACAGATTACTCGGCCTACGCGGCGGCGGATTACCTGCGGGCGGGGTTTATCACCGCCGCCGGGGGGCACCGGGTCGGCTTCTGCGGCCAGGCCATTCTAGAGGCAGGGCGGATGCGGACGCTGCAGGCGTTTTCCTCAGCGTCCATCCGCGTGGCCCGGCGGGTGCCGGATTACGCGGCGCAGCTGGCGCCCTGGCTGCACAGCGCGCCGGATTCGACCCTCATTGCCGGACCGCCCGGGGCGGGGAAGACAAGCTTGCTTCGGGAGCTGACCCGCCTGGTCTCAGACGAACTGGGGCAGCGGGTCAGCCTGGTGGACGAGCGGTTTGAGATCGCCGCCTGCCAAGAGGGGCGGGCGCTGTTTCCCGTCGGGCGGCAGACGGATATCCTCTCCGGCTGCCCCAAGGCGCAGGCCATGGGCTTGCTGCTGCGGACGATGTCGCCCCAGTGGATGATCGTCGACGAGATCACGGACCCGGCGGATATCGCTGTGATGCGCCAGGCCGGGTACTGCGGCGTCCGGCTGGCGGCAACGGTCCATGCCGCCGGGCGGCGGGATCTGGAGACGCGGCCCCTGTACCGGTCGCTCCTCCAGGCCGGGATTTTTCGGACGTTGCTGACCATCGGGCCGGACCGGCGCGTCAGCATGGCGCCGCTGTGACGGCCCGGCTTTTGGGCGCTGCCTGCGTGCTGGTGGGCGCGGCGGGGGCAGGCTTTTTGCGCGCGGCGCATTGGGCGGGGGAGGCGGCGCTGCTGGCATCCTTCTGCCAGGCGCTGGCGCGGATGGCAGGGGAGATCCGCTGCAATCAGACGCGCCTGCCGCCTCTGTGCCGCCAGCTGGCGCGGGAGCTGACCGGCCCGACCCGGGTGATTTTTTCAGAAGTCGCCCAGGGGCTGGAAGCGGGGGCGCGACCGGCGGAGGAGCTGTGGGACGCGGCGCTCCTGCACCACGGCTGCCCGGCGGCGGCGCGGCAGATCTGGCATGATCTTGCCCTGACCTTCGGCCGCTACGATCCGGCGCGCCAGGCGGACGCCATTGACGCGGCGCTGGCCCAGATGCAGCTGCTTGCCCGGCAGGCGGTGGCCGCCCGGGCGGAACGGGGGAGGCAGTGCCGCGTGTTTGGCATCTGCGGCGGCGCGGCGCTGGCAATTTTACTGCTGTAGGCGGAAGCAATGCGGAAACCATGCAAAGGAGAAGGCGCGGGGGATGGAAATTGACCTTGTTTTTAAAATCGCTGCCGTGGGGATCATCGTCTCGATCCTCAATCAGGTGCTGGTGCGCTCCGGGCGGGAGGAGCAGGCGACGCTTACGACCCTGGCGGGGCTTGTCGTCGTGCTGGTCATCCTTGTGGAGCGGATCGCGGCGCTGTTTGACCTGGTCCAGCGCCTGTTTGGCTTCTGATGACCGGCTATTTTGTCAAGGCCGCCGCCCTGGCGCTGGCCGTCGCGGTCCTGGCAGGACTTCTCAAGAGGCGGCAGGCGAGCCTGGCGGCGGCGCTGACGCTGGGTGGCTGCGCGGCGCTTGTCTATTTTGCGGCGCTGCTGCTGCAGCCGGTGCGGAATTTTTGCAGCGAGCTTGCCCAGACGGCGGGGGTCTCGGAAGCGTATCTGCGCCCGGTGCTCAAGTGTACCGGCATTGCGCTTTTGACCGAGCTGTGCGCCGCCCTCTGCCGGGACGCCGGGCAGTCGGCCCTGGCCAATGCCATAGAGCTCTGCGGCAGCGCGCTGGTCATCGTGCTGTCCCTGCCGCTTTTGACGGCGCTGCTGGCGCTGCTGCGTTCCTGGATGGGGGGCTGAGGATGCGCAGATGGTTGTTTGCGCTGCTGTGCTGCCTGGCGCTGGCGGGCAGCGCCTTGGCGGCGGAGCCGGATTGGTTCGAAGAATCGGACCTGACCGGCAGCTTGGACGCCCAGGCTCAGGCACTGCTGGACGGCGTCGCGCTGGATGCGGCGGATTTTTCCGGCGGCCTGCGCCAGCTTGCGGCAAATAGCCTCCCCCAGGGGCGGACGTTCCTGCGGGACGCGCTGCGCACCGGCGGGCAGATCCTCGCCATCGTCCTGCTCTGCGCGCTGCTGTGCGATCTGGAGGAGGGCCGGGCGGGGCGCGCCATCGGCCTGGCCGGGACGCTGGCGATGGGCGTTCTGGGGGCGCAGATGCTCCAGTCGATGGGCACGGCTAGCTCCGGGGCCCTGGCCCAGCTGCAGAGCTATACCGACGTCCTTCTTCCGGCTCTCTCTATGGCGACGGCCTCCTGCGGCGGTTTTACCGCCGCGGCGACGCTGCAGGCGGGGACGGTGGCGTTTTTGGCACTGCTCTGCCGCCTGATCCTGCATCTTTTGCAGCCGCTGGCCCTGGTCTACCTGGCCCTGGCCTGCGCGGAGGCGGCGATGGGGGATGAGACCCTGGCAAAGCTGCGGGGCCTGGTCGGCTGGGTCATTGGTGCCAGCTTGAAGGCTGTGCTCTTTGCCTTCACGGCGTACCTGGCCATCTCCGGGGCAATTTCAGGCAGCGCCGACGCGACGACGGTCAAGGCGGCGAAGCTGACGCTCTCGGGCGTCGTCCCCGTCGTCGGCAGTATGCTCTCGGACGCGTCGGAGACGCTGGTCGTCAGCGCCGGGGTGCTGCGCAATTCCATCGGCGTGTTCGGGATGCTGGCGGTCCTGGCACTGTGCGCCGCGCCGTTTTTGCAGACGGGGCTGACGTATCTTGTCCTGAAGCTGACGGCGGCGGTCGCGGGCGTCTTTGACGCCGGGCACCTGACCAAGCTGGCAGACGCAATTGCCGGTGCGGCGGGGTACCTCACCGCGATGACGGGCAGCTGCGCGCTGATGCTGCTCATCAGCCTCGTCAGCTATATCAAGGTGGTGGTGTGATGCAGGCGCTGGGGAATTATTTGCTGCGCATCGTCGCCGCGGCGCTGCTGCTGGGCGCGGCGGGGCAGCTGGTCCGGGGCAAGCGGGGCAAGCAGATGCTGCGCCTGTGCGGTGGGCTGTGCATGGCACTGGTCGTCCTGGCGCCGCTGCCCGGCCTTGCATCGCTGGCAGGGTCAAATTCGCTTTCGGACGCGCTGCTGGCGTCCGAGCCTGCGGCGGAAAATCTCGCCCAGGTGCGTGAGGAGCTGGGCAAGCTCATATCCCAGCAGACGGAAGCATATATATTGGACAAAGCCCGCAGCCTGGGCGCGTCCGTCACGGTGGAGGTCTCACTGGAAGCGCTGGGGGACTATTACCTGCGCCCCAGCGCCGTGACGATCCGCGGCGCGGTGACGCCAGCGCAGCAGCAGGCGCTGGCCCAGTGGCTGCAGGAAAATCTGGCGCTGACAGGGGGGCAGGTCACATGGGAGGAATAAAGGAAAAAAGCGCGTCCCTGCTGTTAAAGCTCGGCAAATACAAATACGCGCTGCTGGTCCTGCTGCTGGGGGTCGTGCTGCTGCTCCTGCCCAGCGGCAAGGCGGCAAAGGCCGAGCAGCCCGCCGCGCAAGCGGATGCCAGCCAGGAGACGGCGCAGGACGCCGCTGCGCTGCAGGCCCAGCTGGGCAAGCTGCTCTCAAGGATCCAGGGGGCAGGGGAGGTGGAGGTCATCCTGACGCTGCGGACCGGCACCCAGTATGTCTACCAGACGAACGTGACCCAGGAGGAGCGCGGCGGGGCGGACGACCCCCAGAGCAGCGTCACCCGCGAGACCGTCCTGGCGGCCAGCGGCAGCGGGCAGCAGCAGGCCGTCGTGACCCAGACGATCTATCCGACGTACCGGGGCGCGGTCGTTATCAGTCAGGGGGCGGATCAGCCCCAGGTCAAGCTGGATCTTGTCTGCGCCGTCTCCAGTCTGACGGGGCTGAGCGCGGATAAGATCACCGTCGTCAAAATGAAGGAGCAATAGGAGGAGATTTTATGAAAGCTTGGAAGAAGAACGCGGTCATTGCAACGGTGCTGGTCCTGGTCTGCGCGGGGATCTACCTGAACTGGGCCTACGCCGGGCACGACGAGACCCAGGACCTGACGGAGACGCTGAACGCCGACCAGGTCCTGGGCGACGCCACCATGGTCATCGCCCCGTCGGACGACGCCCTGCAGACAGCGGCCGCCGAGGGCCTGGACGAGACGACCGGCGCGGCGGATTATTTCGCCGCCATGCGCCTGAGCCGCCAGGAGGCCAGAGACAGCGCCGTGACGACCCTGCAGGAGACCATCGCCTACGCCGGGGACGACGCCGCGGCGACCTCCGCCAGCTCGGACGCGCTGGATGACCTGATGGCCGTCAGCCTCCAAGAGGCGCAGATCGAGAGTTTAATTATTGCCAAGGGCTACGCCGACTGCGTCGCCTATATGACCGACGATGGGATCAACGTCGCCGTCGCCGCCCCGGCGGAAGGGCTGCAGGATGCGGATGTCGCCCTGCTTGCCGATGTCGTCACCGGGCAGTCGGACTATCAGCTGGCGGATATCCATATCATCGAGGTAAAGTAACGCAGCCGGGGGGAACAGGCCCGCGCCGCGGCAGCTTGGGGGAAGGCCCCGGCTGCCGCGGCATATTTTGTGGTTGGGCGCGAGAAAAAGGTTGACAAGGTCCTGTAAATGTGATATATAGTAAATAAGAATATTATACATTGTATCATCCTCCGTGCGCTGCTGCGCTGCGTGGCGCGCGGATAGAAGAAACCCGGTGAGAATCCGGGGCTTACCCCGTAGCTGTATTTGCAGTTGCGCGGCTTCGCGCCGAAAGGCGGCCATTGTGGGCGGGAGCCCATGAGAAGGCAGGAAGCCGCGCGGGGCGTTTTGGCAGATCCTCTGCCGCGCCCGGCTGCATAAGCCAGAAGACTTGGTGATGCGTGGGCGTCTGAGAACGCAAATTGGGCACGGAAACAACGGCCGTGGCAGAACTCGATTCTGCCACGGCCTTTTTGCACCATGTGTGAGGAATCGCGGCGCACTGGTGCGCCATGCTTTTCCCACCGGAAAAGCATGACAGCGGGACTGTCAAAGCTGTGGAAATATCCGCTGCAGCGGTTATTTTAAAAATTTCAGAAAGGTAGAAGAAAAATGAAAAAGAAACTAGCCTTGCTTTTGTGCCTGGTGCTTCTGGTCACTGCGCTGGCCCTTCCGGCGTCGGCGGATAATTCCGCGGCGTGGGACGGCAGTGTGGATACCAGCTGGTACAGCGCAGAAGCAAAAACGTTTGAGATCTCGACGCCTGCCCAACTGGCGGGCCTGGCTGCGATCGTATCCGGTGAAGCCACCGGTATTTCGACCGACAGCTTCAAGGGCAAGACCGTCAAGCTGACGGCCGACCTGGACCTCGGCGGCGTCAAGGCAGCCGACGGGACTTGGAGCGGCCCGTGCTGGAAGCCCATCGGCAAAAACTACGGGAACGCCTTCTCCGGCACGTTCCTGGGCGGCGGGCATAAGATCAGCAACCTGTATTTTGAAAAGAGTCTGAGCAAGCTCACGCAGAACATCGGCCTGTTCGCCAATATCGGGACGGGCGGCTATGTTGAGGGCATCAACCTCGTCAGCGGCTATCTGCATAATGAGAATGCCAATACCTACCTAGCAGGCATCGCAGGCATCAACGCCGGTACGATCGTCAGCTGCCACAACGGCGCGGATGTATACGGCGAGAGCTACATCGCCGGTATCGCGGCCAACGCCTCCGGCGTGATCGTCAAGTGCTCCAACTCCGGCACGATCGGCTTTGCCGGGACGGCGAGCCGTGGCTCGACCTACGGCGGCATCGCTGCCATGGCGAAGAACATCATCGCCAACTGCTATAATACCGGCACGATCAGCGTCGCTGCCCTCGAGGGCAAGGCGATCAATGCGGGCGGCATCGTCGGCATCATGCAGAAGAATTACACGGTACGCACCAGCGATATCCTCTTCAATTGCTACTCCAGCGGCAATATCGTGCGCAGCGCATCGGCGACCTCCTCCGGCCCGATCTACGGCGCGTACAAGAGCCTTACGCCGCGCAACAACTACTTCCTGAAGACGGACGCCATCAACAGCGGCTATTCCGACGGCGTTGGCTCCGCGGCGATGGACGCGGCCCAGCTGAAGGCGGCTGCCGGGACCCTTGGCGCGGCCTTCTGCGCCGATACGGCCAATGTCAACGGCGGCTACCCCCTGCTGAACTGGGAAGCCACCGGGAAGATGGACCCGTCCGAGCTGGAGGGCATCTCCATCGTCTCGGCTGAGGCAAGCGATTCTGCCATCACGCTGACCCTGGACCGCCGCCTGCTCTACAGCACCCTGACGGCCAGCAATTTCACCGTTGAGGCGACACTGCAGCTGACCGGGGAAGCGGAACAGACGCTTGCCCTGAAGCCGGGCTGCTCCCTCTCCCTCAATGCGGACAACACGGCCACCGTTGTCCGGCTGGGCTTTGCCCAGATCCGCGGGACCTATGCCGAGCAGACGCTCCGGGCCAAGGTTTCTTACAAGGGCGGCACGCCCATCGAAGTTTCGACGGTCATCGCCATCAGCGATCAGTGGCCGGATTACCGGGCAGAGAGCTTCGCCGGCGGCGACGGCACAGCGGCCGATCCCTACCAGATCGCGACGGCCGAGCAGCTGGCCCTGCTGGCAGAAAATGTCAACAACGGCGATACCTACAAGGGGAAATACTTCATCCAGACGGCCAATATCGACCTCGGCAAATCCGCGAAGTATGGCTATGCCCTTCAGTGGGTCCCCATCGGCGGCAGCACGACCTTCCGGGGCAACTTTAACGGCCAGAATTACAAGATCTCCAATATGACGGTCGCGTTCTCCCGTAATGGCATGGGCCTGTTCGGCGCCAGCGGCTACAGCATGGGCGGCACGAGTGACCCTGCGCGGTTTATCAATATCAAGCTGGAAAATGTTCTCGTCGATGGCGATGCGGACCCCAGTAACTCCTATAGCGACATCGGCGCGCTGGTCGGCAAGGCAACGTTGACGGATATCGTGAACTGCCATGTGCTCTCCGGCAAGGTCACGGGCTTTAACTATGTCGGCGGCCTGGTTGGTACATTTAAGAGCTCCAACTCCGCCACTACGCCGTGTTATATGATCGGCTGCTCCAGCGCGGCGGATGTCTCCGGTTATCAGGCTGGCGGCCTGGCCGGCGTCTTTTCCTACGGCGCGGGCTCGACCTCGACAGAACCGTCGCCCTATGGCAACTGCGTCATGCTCGACTGCTACGCGACGGGCAATGTCACCCCGTCTTACCGTGAGCTTGTCAAAGAGCCGGTGAACGGCGGCCTGATCGGCGTGGCCGCGTTCTCGAATACGATCATGGTGCAGCGCTGCTACGCAACCGGGACCGTGGCGACGAAGGGCGATGCCAACGTAGGCGGCCTGATCGGCGATATCGGCGCCGGCAGCATTGCAAGGACCCCGGTGGACCTGAAGGTCCTCAATAATATGGTCCTGGTGCCCGCGATGAGCGGCCTGGGGACTGGCAACTATGGCCGTGTCGCCGGCTTGGGCACGACGACGGTCAGCGCTGTTACCAGCCTCTTCCGGGATAACTATGTCCTGTCCACCATGACGCTGGACGGCGCTGCGTTTGACGGCGAGAGCGGCGACAATGCCAACGGCACCTCCAAGACTGCCGAAGAACTGGCCGACCGTGCCACCTGGGAAGCACAGGGCTTCGATATGAGCGAAGACGGCCTGTGGTCCTGGGATACGGCCCTCTCCCGCGCCGTCCTGAAGGGCAACACGGTGGGCTATGATGTCTACATCATGACCCAGCCCCGCAGCACGAATGCTTACACCGATAAGGCTGCGGTCTTCTACACCACCGCCAAGGGCGGCGTCGGCACGCTGACCTACACCTGGCAGCGCAGCGCCGACGGCGAGACCTGGGAAGATATCAAGGGCGCAGAAAGCGAAACGAAGCTCTCCCTGCAGGCCAAGCTCCGCTGGGACGGCAACCAGATCCGCTGCAAGGTCACGGACGAAATCGGCACGACCGCCTATTCCGACGCGGCCCTGCTGACCGTCAAGAGCGGCGACTATGACGCCAAGGCAGCAGCAGAAGCCCTGTATGCGACCTACACAGCCGGGATGGTCACGACGCCGAAGGCCCCCGTCTCCCTCTACAGCCTGACTGGGGATATCACCGATTGCAGCGTCCTCATCCACTTCTTTGATAGCTACGATTACTCCACCAATAAGATCAGCGGCCTGATCCCCTGGGCCATGATCGATACCATCGCCCAGGGCGGCGACCCGACGCACTATGTCAAGTCCAGAGCGTCTGGCGTAGGCTCGGAGACGGCCAACCTCATCAATGACTTCCTGGCCCTGCAGAACGCCAATGACAATGGTGCGTTCATCGCCGAGAACAAAGCGAACGGCGGTAAGGACAGCCTCATGTCCAACGTCACCTATGTGACGGCGATGGATATCTACTTCGACGGCGGCGACTGGGGCAACGAAAACGAAGCCGGGACGACCGGCCGCACAGCAGCCTTCAACTATCTGCTCAGCCGTCTGCAGGACGACGATAAGTCGGATGGCCGCTATTACGAGAGCGATTATTTGGTCAACGGCACCTATAACAATTCCCTCGCGCTTGAGTACAACGCGGAGTTTGCCATCCTGATGGCCCGCTTTGCGGACGATGCCAAGCTGGGCAAGCAGGCCATCGCCGCCATGCGCGATGTGATGGAAATGCTCCAGCAGCGCTACGAGGCTGGCGAGATGAACAATAGCACGGAGGCAACGGCCCGCTATGCTTCCGCTCTTGTTGCCGCCATCAGTGTGACGGACAGCAAGACTCTGAAAGCGACCTACCAGGCGACGCTGGATACCATCTTTGAAAAGCTGGAAAGCGTCAAGGCGCTGGATGGCACCTATGCGGCAAATATCACCACTGCCCAGTGGTGGACGATGCCCGATCGGACCGGCGACGCTAATGCGACGGCCGCCGTTATGATGGCCCTGGCCGATATGACGAACGGCAAAGCCGTCCTGGCCGATATGGCCGTGCGGCTGGACGACAGCGAGATCGTCGGCGCGGATATCGCGCAGATCACCCTGGACAAGATCGTCCTGCGCGACCTGAACCTGCCGCTGCGCGGCGCCCTCGGCTCCACCTTCACTTGGGCCTCCTCCGACGAATCGGTCATCGCCGCTGACGGCAAGGTGACCCGTCCGGAACAGGATGTCCGCGTGACCCTGACCGTCACGGCGACCTGCGGCGAAGTGACGCAGACCCGTGAATTCACCGTGACTGTCCCCGCCAAGCGCGAGGCTGGCGGCGACGAGGTCTACGCCGATGCGCAGAACCTGAGCCTGCTGCCGGAGTACATCCACGATATCGACCTGCCGACCCAGGGCGCCAACGGCTCTGTGATCACTTGGTCCTCCTCCAATGAATCGATCATCGCGCCCGACGGCAAGGTGACCCGTCCGGCCATCGGCCAGCCCGATGCCCAGATCACCCTGACCGCCTCCGTTGCCTACGGCGATGCTGTCACGACCCGCGACTTCAGCGTGAAGGTCTGGGCCCTGGTCGATACGTCGACGAACGACGGCATGGTCAAGGATGCCTACTATCTCTCCCGTGAGAATTACATGAATCAAACCACCCTCAAGGGCTACTGGGAAGTCTACGCTGCCTATGCCGCCCTGGGCGATCAGATCCGCGACTTTAACTTCATCTACGATACGAGCCCCAACTCGGCAAGCCAGCTGGGTGCGAACATCCTCGCCATCGTTGCCCTGGGTGAGAACCCGTACAACTACAATGGCAAGAATTACGTGAAAGAGCTGCTTGACACCGGCCTCACCGGCGCTTGGTCCGTCCCAATCTACAATATCATGGGCCTTGACGCGGCTGGCGTGAAGCTCAGCGAAAGCGCCCAGAACGCCGCCCGCCTGGACGGCACTAAGGACCTGAAGGCCCTGTCCATGGGCCCGGATATGGGCGGCTGGGCAGGCGTCCCCGCATCGCGTGTTTATGACACCAACGAGACGATCCGAGATCGTGTGGCATACTTCTGCCAGCAGCTTGCACCGAAGATGGAAGGCCAGTCCATGGGCTCCGCCGCCATCTCCAAGGGCTGCGTTATGACAGCGCTGGCCGCCTTCCTGTCGGAGGGCATCGAGGTCGAAGGCATCGCCGGTATGGACCCGACGAAGGACGAACCGTGGGTCAGCCAGAACCCGGTCCTGGAAGTCTATAACATCGCCGTGACTGGTTCTCAGGGCTCCTTCGGTGTCCAGCCCGTCATGGAACTGTGCGACCTCTACAATGTCAAGTTTAACGGCGGCAAGGTCGGTTGGATCGGCTGCGGTGTCAATAAGGCCCGCGTCGAAGACCAGGTCGCCAAGGCAAACGAGATCCTTGCCAACAAGGCGCTTTACACGGCCGATTCCATCAAAGCCATCGAAGACGCCCTCGAGGCTGTCAAGGGTATCTCGGAAGAGCGCCTGAATTCGAAGGTGCCGGATTACGGCGAAGAGTACTACGCCCTGTTTGATGCGGTCCGCTACGCCAAGACGAGTGAGAGCGCCGCTGCCGATCAGGCCGCCGCTGCCAAGGTCGAGGAGACCATCAACGCCCTGCCTGCAGCAGATAAGATCACTCTGGAGAACAAGGAAGCTGTCGAAGCAGCACGCGCTGCGTTTGACGCGCTGACCGAGTCCCAGCAGGGCCTCGTCTCCGAGGAGACGCAGGAGAAGCTGAAGGCCGCGGAAGACGCCATCGCCAAGCTGGAAGCTGCGGAAGCCGATAAGGCTGCGGCTGCGAAGGTCGAGGAGACCATCAACGCGCTGCCTGCGGCTGCAGACATCACGCTGGAGAACAAGGAAGCCGTCGTTGCAGCACGCGCTGCATACGATGCGCTGACGGAGGCCCAGCAGGCGCTGGTCTCCAAGGAGGCGCAGGACAAGCTGACTGCTTGCGAGGCAAGAATTGCCGAGCTTGAGAAGCCCGAAGAACCTGCTGACCTGCCGTTTACTGACCTGACCCAGGATTGGTACATGGACAGCATCCGCTACGTCTATGAGCATGAGCTGATGTACGGTACCAGTGATACGACGTTTGCGCCGGACGACGCCCTGACCCGCGGCATGTTCGTTACCATGCTCTACCGCATGGAGGGCAAGCCGGAAGCGACGGGTAACACCAGCTTCACGGATGTCGCAGAGAATGCGTACTACGCCGACGCGGTCGCTTGGGCAAACGCAAACGGCGTGGTCTACGGCACCAGCGAGACGGCCTTCAGCCCCGACGCGAAGATCACCCGGGAGCAGATGGCTGCCATGATGCGCCGCTACGCAAGCTTCAAGAAGCTCAACGTCACTGCGACGACGGATCTGTCTGGTTACACTGATGCCGCGACCGTCAGCAGCTGGGCAATCGACGATATGAAGTGGGCCGTTGCGTCCGAGCTCCTGTACGGCAACACCCGGAACCAACTGCAGCCCACGGCCAACGCGCAGCGCGCCCAGGCGGCTGCGATCCTCCAGCGGTTTGCGACGAAGATCGTCAAGTAAGCCGCGAAGCAAAAGCAGGGGAGCGTGAATCGCTCCCCCTAGGGGGCGGCAAGCCCCAAGAGAGGGGGCGAATCCCCCCCATGGGTGTGGAACCCCATATAAAATTGATCGCTTCTTCATCTTCTTTATTTCCTTTCTACCGGGTGCGGGCCCAAACCCACACCCACCCCCCTTTGGTGCCTGGCACCGGAGGGGGTTCCTCTATGCCGGGGAGGGCAGGAAATCTTTCCCGCAGCGCCCGGAATTTCCCCCTTGGCGGGATTGCAAAGGGGGAGAAAGTGTGTTACAATAAACCCAAAGCGCAAAGGAGGAAATTCCAATGGGTGAACTAAAAGATTATATTTCCCGCACGCAGGATGCCGGGACGGTGCATATTTCTGAGGACGTCATTGCCTCCATCGCCGCTGCCGCCGTGACGGATGTGGACGGTGTCTGCGGCTTGAGCGCCAATATGGCGGAGCTTTTGAACAAAAAGAGCCAGACGAAGGGCGTCCGGCTGACGGTCGGCGAGAATGACAGCATCACCATCGACTGCAATGTCATCGCCCTGTACGGTCACCCGGTCATGGAGCTGGCCAAGGAGATCCAGAACGCGGTCTCGGATGCCATTGCCGCGATGACAGGCCTGCAGGTGACGGCAGTCAATGTCAATATCTGCGGCATTGCGATGGCCAGAACGCCCCGATAAATCCGGCAAAGCGACGCCGGGAGAGAGAAGAAGGAGAAGCACACTATGACGAGGACGAACGCCAGGGAGATCGCGGCACATTTACTCTACGCCATGGAGTACACCGGCCAGCCGGCGGACCGCGCGCTGGAAGCGCGGCTGGAGCCGGACTATTATCGCGGCCTGGCGCAGGAGACGGAGGCCTATGCCGAACGCCCCGGGAAAAAGCAGCTTGCCTATATCCGCGCCGTTGTCTGCGGCGTGACGGAAAAGCAGGAGGAGCTGGACCGGATCATCGCCCAGTACGCCATCGGCTGGAATTTGGGCCGAATTTCCCGCCTGGCGCGGACGTTCCTGCGCATCGCGCTCTATGAGTGCCTGTATATGGAAGAGATCCCGAACGGCGTCGCCATCAACGAGGCGGTCAAGCTGACGAAGAGCTACGACGACGAAGCGGCGAAATTCGTCAACGGCATCCTGGGCGCATTCGTCCGGGGTGGCTGCAAGATCCCGCCCGCACCGGTACAGGAAGCACCGGAAAGCGCTGAAAGCTCCAATGCGGGAGCTTTGGACGCCAGCGCGCAGACCCTGGCGGCAGACGCCGCAGCGGGTACGCAGGAGGCGGCGGAATGATCGCCCTCGGGTTCGACACCAGCAATTACACGACCTCCATCGCCGCCCACGATGGCGCAGCGCCCGTCAATTGCTCCCAGCTGCTGGATGTGCAGCCGGGGCAGCTGGGCCTGCGGCAGAGCGACGCTTTGTTCGCGCATATCAAACGCCTGCCGGCATTGGCCGACAGGCTATTTGCACATATCGACACGGGCGACATCGCCGCCATCGGCGTCAGCACGCGCCCCCGGGCGGTGGAGGGATCGTACATGCCGTGCTTTTTGGCGGGCAGCAGCCAGGCGGCCGTTTTGGCCCGGGCGCTGGGCGTCCCGCTTTATGAATTTTCCCACCAGCAGGGGCACATCGCCGCGGCGCTCTGGTCCGCGGGGCGGATGGACCTGCTGCACCAGCGCCACCTTGCCTGGCATCTGTCCGGCGGCACGACAGAGCTGCTGCTCATCGAAAACCAGGCTGGGGCGCTGACCGCCCAAAAGCTGGGCGGCACGACGGACATTTCCGCCGGGCAGCTCATCGACCGCACCGGAAAGCTTCTGGGCCTTCCGTTCCCGGCGGGCAAGGCGCTGGACAAGCTCGCCGCGGAGAGCGGCAGCGATGATGCGTTCCGCGTCCGCTGCCAAGGGGCGGAATTCTCCCTCTCCGGGGTGGAAAATCAGGTCCAGCAGTATTTTGCCAAAACCGGCGACGGTGCGGCGACAGCGCGCTTTGCGCTGTGCTCGGTCATCGGCGCGATCGAACGCGCAACAGCTGCGGCGCTGCGGGTCTTCCCGGGGCTGCCGGTCGTCTTTTCCGGCGGCGTGGCGTCCAATTCGCTGCTGCGGGGGGAGGCGCTGCCGTTTGAGGCTGTCTTTGCCGCGCCGGAGTATTCCACGGATAACGCCATGGGCATCGCGCTGCTGGCCTGGCTGCAGAGGAGGTCGCATGGAGCATAAGATTTTTGCGGTTTCGCAGATCAACCAATACATCAAGCAGCAGCTCGATGGCGATCTGCTGCTGCAGGACCTGTGCATCAGCGGGGAGCTGAGCAACTATAAAATTTACCCCTCCGGGCACCATTATTTCACGCTGAAGGACGCCGAGGGCGCGCTGCGGGCGGTTATGTTCCGGGGCAGCGCCGGGCGGCTGCGCTTCCGCCCGGAAAACGGGATGAAGGTCCTGGCCACGGGGCGCATCACGGTCTACCCGCGGGACGGGGCGTATCAGCTGTATTGCAATAGCCTGGTCCCCGACGGCGTCGGCGATCTGTACGTCGCCTTTGAGCAGCTCAAGGCGAAGCTGCAGGCCGAGGGGCTGTTTGACCCGGCGCACAAAAAGCCGCTGCCGCCGTATCCGCACCGGATCGCCATCATCACGTCCTCCGCAGGCGCGGCGATCCACGATATGCTGCGCATTTTGAACCGGCGCTATCCCTTGAGCAAGGTCATGCTGCTGCCGGTCCGTGTCCAGGGGGCCGAGGCCCCGGCGGAGATCGCCGGGGCGATCCGCTATGCCAACCGCTGGCATCTGGCGGACGTCATCATCACCGGCCGCGGCGGCGGCTCGATGGAGGACCTCTGGGCGTTCAACGATGAGCGCGTGGCGCGGATGATCTACGCGTCGGAGATCCCCGTTGTCTCTGCCGTTGGGCATGAGCCGGATGTGACGATCTCCGACTTTGTCGCCGATCGTCGCGCGGCGACGCCGTCCAATGCCGCCGAGATCGTCGCGCCGGACCAGCAGGAGCTGCGCCAGCGGCTGGACGCGATGCAGCTGCGGATGCTGCAGTCGCTGCAAAAGCAGCTGCAGGTCGATCGCCGCCAGGTCCAGCTGCTCTCCCAGGCCCGCGTACTGCAGGACCCGATGAATTATGTCCTGGAGCGCCGAACGCGCCTTGCTCAGCTGCAAAAGCAGTTGGCCAGCGCCATGCGCCAGCGCCTGGCTGCGGACCGGGAGCGCTTTGCAGGTCGCGCCGCTGCGCTGGACGCGATGAGCCCCCTCAAAGTCCTGGGCCGCGGCTACGCGCTGGTGAAAAACGGCCCAAAGCTTGTCAAATCTACGAACGACGCCAAACCGGGCGACCGGCTCACCCTACAGCTATCTGACGGCGCCTTGCCCGCCATCGTAGCACAACCGACGGAGGAAGCACAATGAACAACGATTCGATGCAGTTTGAAGCTGCCGTGACACGCCTGGAGGAGATCGTCCGGGCCATGGAGCAGGGCGACCTGCCGCTGGAGCAGTCGCTCCAGCTATTTGAAGAGGGGACCGGGCTTGTCAAAAGCTGCAACCAGCTGCTGAGCCAAGCCGAACTGAAAATTGCCCAGCTGATGAAGGGCGCCGACGGTGCGCCGGTGGAATTGGAGTTTAGCCATGCAGACGAAGGCGAATAACGAAAGACTGCAGGCCTACACCCAGGCCGTGGAGGGGTACCTGACCGGCTGCTTTGCCTGGCCGGAGGAGCCGCAGCAGCAGCTCTTTGCCGCCATGCGCTACAGTTTGCTTGCCGGCGGGAAACGCCTGCGCCCGGTTTATGTACTGGAATTTTGCCGCCTGTGCGGCGGCGATTGGCACGCGGCGCTGCCCTTTGCCGCGGCCATTGAGATGGTCCATACCTATAGCCTGATCCACGACGATCTGCCCTGCATGGATAACGACGATTATCGCCGGGGCAAGCCGACCAATCACAAGGTGTTCGGTGAAGCCAACGCCGTCCTAGCGGGGGACGCGCTGCTGACGGAGGCCTTCGGCGCGCTGGCTGCGGCGGAGCTCCCGCCGGAGCGCCTGGTCGCCGGGGTGCGCATTCTAAGCCGCGCCGCTGGAGCGCTAGGCATGGTCGGCGGGCAGGTCCTGGACCTGGCTGCGGAGGAGAAGGCGGCGGCCGACGCGCAGGATGTCTATGCCATCCAGGCGCGGAAGACCGGCGCGCTCATCGCAGCGGCCTGCCAGCTTGGCGTTGCAGCAGCAGGCGGCAGCGCGGTGCAGATGGCCGCCGCCGAGGCGTATGCCGATCATGTCGGCCTGGCGTTCCAGATCCGGGACGATATTTTGGATGTCATCGGCTCCCAGGAGAAGCTGGGCAAGGCCACGGGGATGGACGAAAAGAAGAACACCTTCGTCCGCCATTACGGCGTCGCGCGCTGTGAAGCGATGGTGGAAGATGAGACGGCGCAGGCCCTGCGCGCCCTGGATTGCTTCCAAGATCGGGCCTTTTTGACAGAGCTCTCCCAAAGTCTTGTCCGGCGGGATCATTAAGATTTTGATTGAGATTTTGATATTGTTCTAGCTGAAAAGCACCGGGAAACCGGTGCTTTTTGCTATGCCTATTGTGCGTCCCGATACGTCGCGCGGGCGATTTTCTGGTGTTTTTCCAGCGGCGCGATAAGCAGCGCCGTGCCTTGCCGAGCGGCTTCGTCCATGGTGACGGCGGTGATCTGGCGATTTTCGTAGGTCGTATAATAATACGTCCCTGTGGATGGACTGCAGCAGCCGGTGTATTGGGTGTATTCCCACGCGCCGGGGGCGACCTGGCAGCAGCCCCGCGGCTGGGCCGCTGCATTCAGAATGTGAAACAGCTGCCCGATGTTGGCCGTCTCCTCCTGGGGCGCAAGGGAATTGGCCCGGACGAAGGCCGCGCGGACAAAGCGCCCCTGGGAGGAGAGATCCCCCGGCAGCCCGATGGCGCCCATGCCGCGGCTGTCCAGGGGCAGCGGTAGGGCCGGGGCAAAGTTGTTTTCCGGCTGCCGCGGCGAAAGACCCCGGTAGGCGGAAAGGGCGCGCAGCTGCATCGGAAACGGCGGCTCATTGGTCAGAACACCGGTGGGGTTCTCGTAGATCTGTAGCCCGCCAGGCCCCGGCTCCAGGGCGATGCAGCCGGTCTCGTCGGCGATCATCCAGTGCAGCTGCGCCGGTGGCAGGTCAGGCGAAAACGGCGCGCCCACCAGGCGGCAGGCGGCAAGCTGCGCTTTGGCCTGGGCGAGATCTTTCGCCGTGGCCAGCAGCCACGGGATCAACTCGAAGGCGGCGATGTTTTGCCCCGCCCCCGGCGCGGCGTAGACCACACTGTGCGGGAAATTCAGCCCCGCGATGCACAACCCCGTCTCATTGCACCCGTCGTAATACAGCGGGTAGCCATCCCGGATATGGGCCATGCCGATCATGGCATAGTGCTGCTGCAGCACCGGCCCGTAGCGCAGGCGCAGTGGAAAGCGCCGGGGCAGGATCGTCACCTGTTCGCCATAGGTCGCCTCGTAGTCCAGGTTGCGGCCAAAATAAAGCGCGCCGTTTTGATACGCCACGGCAGTGCACATGAAACTCCCTCATTTCTAGCTCAATTCTGCGTTTAGCCTTCCCGTAAATCGGCGCGCTATCCATGAAGCCGCCGCCGTTCGGCATGAAATTCGTTTTATCTGGAAACTGTAACCAAACTGTAATTGGCAAGGGGGTAAAAATGTGGTATGATAAGACAAATCGATTGAAAAATCCCCAAAAATCCCGCGGGGCGGGCGTGGTTTGGAACTGCTCATGCAGGCTGAAGAATTGGACCTACAGGAGAAGGAGAGCGCGCGATGAAGCACGGAATGAGGATGAAAACCGGAATGAGATGGAGAAGATGGCTGGCCGGGCTGTTGGCGGCTGTCATGCTGGCGGAGTTGGTCCCGGTCTACGCCCGGGAGGACGTTGCGGCTGGCCAGGCGGCGGAGCGTAGCCAGTCTGTCACGCTGCTGGACCGTGAAAAAAATACGAGTGGCCAGTCTGACGACCAGGCTGTGACGTTAGCGCGGGGCGAGGGTGACTCGTCCAACGCGGGTGGCGCGGATGCAGCGCAGACGAAAAATAGGGCTGCAGCGGATGCTGCCGGGGCGGAATCTGCGGATGCGAACGCTTCGGACGCTTCGCCTGCAAGCGAGGATGCACCCTACGTTTTGGCGGAGGAGACGGCGCTGCGGGGGGAGGCGGAGAAGCACTTCCGGCTCAGCGACGGGACGTATCTCGCCGTTCAATACGCCCGCCCGGTGCATTTGCAGACGGCGGACGGCCAGTGGGCGGATCTTGACAACAAACTGACCCTACGCCAGGGCGCATACCAGGCGGACAACGGCCTGACGACGGCGTCCTTTGCGCAGAATTTGTCCACTGGCGAGCTTTTCACCGCCAGCTACCGGGATTACACGATCTCCATGGCCCTGGCGGGGCGCGACTGGGCCGCCGCGCCGGATGCCGAGCGCCCTGTGACCCCGGACCCGGCGGAGCCCGCTACCTCCTCCGGCGAACCGGAGGAGACGCCCGCCGCCCCGGTGCAGGGTGCGGCCACAGACCCCGAAGCGGGCGCATCGAGTGCGGATGCAAACGCCGCGCAGGGTAGCAGCGCATCGAGCGCCGCAGCGGCGACCGGGGGGAATGGCGCTTCTAACACGACAGCAGCCCAGGGCAACGCCGCATCGAGCGCAGCTCAGGGCCGCTCGTCTGGCGCCGGTTCCGCTGCCGCGCAGAGCAGCACTGCGTCTGCCGACGCAGACAATGCATCGAATAAAACAGACAAAACCAAAACCTCCGGCGCGCTGTCAGGCCCCGAGTCTGCGAAACCCGACCGCATCTCGGACGCCGTCGCGACGCTGCTGGATATTCCGGCGGCGCAGAACGCGTCGGCCTCTCTGGAGCAGCAGGTCCAGCCTGCGGGGCTGGCCCAGGGGCTTTTGTACGAGGACGCTGCGCCGGAGATCGACCTTTCGTATACCGCCTGCGGCTTTGACGTCAAGGAAGCCATCATCGTCAAAGCGCCCCAGGCGGCGTATCGCTATGCCTTCCGCCTGACGCTGGGCGGCCTGACTCCGGCGCTCTCGGACGGCGCGGTGCTGCTGTCCAACCCGGCGGGAGAGGTCATCTACGTCATCCCCGCGCCGTATCTGGAAGACGCCGCCGGGGCGACGTCGGACGCGGCG
>CAKTTR010000016.1 GCA_934615645.1 uncultured Oscillospiraceae bacterium
GTCCGGAAGCGGATGACGGTGCTGTCCTCGGCATCGGGGACGACTTCGGTCACCCGGTGGGTGGCGACGGTGTCCTCGTCGAGCAGAAAGGTAATGGGCTGGCCGGGGGTGATCGTAAAGGGATCGACCTTTTTGACATAGATCAGCGACCCGGTGTGATACGTCGGCTCCATGGAGCCGGACAGGACGGTATAGACCTGCAGCCCGACTAACCGCACGCCGACCAGTGCGACGGCCAGCAGCACGACCAGCGCCACCAGGACACTGCTGATAATACTCCAAGCTTTTCTCATACCGCGGCCTTCCCCTCCTCCGACAGGAGCTCCGGCCGGATATTCGGCGTGATAAAGCAATAAATTTGCGCAAAAGCCCAGCGGGTCATCTCCGGGCTGTTCTCGACCGCGCCGCTGACGACGCGGCCAGCAAAGGTCAGCATCGTCGCAAACAGCTGGTGCAGCAGCAGAGAGATGTTCGTCCCCGGCAGAAAGCTGCCGCGGATTTCCTCCAGCAGCGGGCGGTAGCAATTGAGATGATCCTCGTAGGCATATTTTTGGCAGCTGGCGGAATAATAGTAACGGTAATAAAAGCTGCAGTCGACCTCCTTCTCCAGGATAAACGCCCAGCTGGTCTGCCAGAGCAGGAAGGCCCGCTCCTTCCAGGTGCAGTGTTCCATCCGCATCACCGGCAGAATTTTCCGCAAATGTACCACAAATTGCTTGTCCTCTTCCAGAAAAGCCTCCCGCAGGAGCATTTCCTTGTTCTCAAAGCAGCGGTAAATATAGGCCTCGTTGAGATCGGCTTCGGTGGAGATCAATTTCGTTGTCGTCCGCTCCAAGCCGTGCTTGGCGACGACGCGAACCGTGCTCTCCAGGAATACCCTGCGCATATTTTCCATGCGCTCCTGCCTGGCATTGCGCACGGCCTGCTCGCTTTGCTCCATATTCTGTCGTCCTTTCTTAACACAAGTAAGTACTTACAAAAAAAAAAAAAAAAAACCAGCATGAAACAAGATAACACCCTATTCGGCGCACAGGCTCCGAGATTTTCGCAGAGTTTTCCCCTCTGCGAAAGGATGCGGCTTGGCGCTGTTTTTTTCTTTGTTTTTTGCAGCAAGACATTTGGTTTGACACCAAATTTTGACTGCGGAGCTTATAGCCCCACGGCAGTCAGCTTTTCCATGTTATCCCGCTTTAATTCCATGGAGGAGTGTACATAACGGTCCAGTGTGATGGACGTCGTCGCGTGGCCCAGGACCTCGGAAAGGGACTTTAGCTCAAACCCCGCCTCGACGGCGCGGGTGGCGAAGGTATGCCGCAGCGTGTGAAAGTGGACATCCTCCAGGCCGCACGCTTTCGTGTATTTCTCCAGCCGGTATTGCAGGGTGCGCGGCTCCATATAACGGTCCGTGCCCGTCAGGACGTAATGCCCCGTTGGGACCGGGCACATCCGGCGGCAAAGGCAGACGGCATAATCCGTCAGCGGGATCGCGCGCACAGAGGTATCGCTCTTCGGCGGACCGATCACAATTTTCGTCTTCCTGTCGCTGCCCTCCTCCAGGCACCGCAGCCGTTGCAACGTTTGCCGCACGTGTACGGTCCGCTCCTGCAGGTCGATATCCTGCCAGCGCAGCGCGCACAGCTCACCGATGCGCAGCCCGGTAAACATCGCAAGCAATACGCCGAATTTGCACGCGTCCATCTCTGATTGCAGATAAGCGCCGAACCGCCCCATCTCCTCCCGGGTCAAGACCCGCATCTCCTGCCGCGGCTGCTTGGGATAATGCACCGTTATCTCCGGCAGAATGCCGGGACAGAGCTCCGCCGCGTATTGCAGCACACTGCGCAGCACTGCGAGAATATCCCGCACCGTCTTGGGGGCCAATTGTTCTTGCAGCAGCTGGGCGGAAAACGCGTCGATTAGCGGCGTGCGAAAGCTCTGGATCGGGCATTTGCCGAGCAGTGGCTTGATATGCTGTGTCAGGATCGTGTCGTATTTGACGGCTGTCGTCTCTTTGATGCGCATCCGGCGGGAAGTAAGCCACGCGTCGCAGTATTCGGCCAAAGGCGTTCGGGCGGTTTTGCTGGGCAGGGGCTGCGTGCCGTTTTGCAGCGCAGCTTTGCAGGCCAGCGCTTTTTCCTTGGCTTCCCGGTACGTCTTGCCGTAGCAGAAGCCGTATTTGATCTTACCGGCCAGGTCGTAACCCTTGCAATAGCGCGCTTCCCAGCGCCCATCCTTGCGTTTGAAAATGTTTTCACCTTTCGCCATGTGTATTCCTCCTTGTGACGTTGCGAACTGTGGTTTGACTGCTGCTGTGACTGCGCATCGCCCGCGATGAAGCTGTCTTGTCAACTGGCTTTTAGCGAAAATTTAACAATACGACAGAAAATACGAGTTTTTTATTCATAAAATCGTGAAATATATTGACTTCTATTCGACGTTGTGCTACAATACACTTACTAAAAGAAAGCGGTTGCATTTTCGCAGAGGGGAAAACTCTGCGAAACTTTTTTACCCGCCTGCGGCATATTGCGCGGCGTCCCACAGTGCGCAGGCCCGGTTTTTTCCGGGTTTAGTAAATGATATGCACGCAGCATTCGAAATAGACCAAAATTTTCGAAAATTTTTTCTAAAAATTGGCATTGCCAGAAAATCCGCACCAGGGCGGCCTTTTTTGCCGCTTGACGCTCTGCGGTTTTTATGCTATAATCCCCCTTGCTCGCTCGGAGGGTGCGTTGTTCGGAGAAACAACAGCCGGATAAGGCGCAGACTGAAATGTCTGTTCCTTATCCGGCTTTTTTGCTGTAACGATATAAATACAATAAATAACAATAAATACAAGGAAAGGCGGAATACGACATGGATTTTCTGAATGGCAAGATCAAGCCAATGTACATTCAATACTTATCCGCTGCCTTTGGCAGCGCAGCCTGTCAAAGAAAGCTCGCGTAACAGCGAGCTTTTTGGTATAATGGAAAAAAAGAGGACAGGCGGGGAGAAGAATGGAACAGTGGCAACTGGATAACCGGCGAGATGTGGTATACAAACCAAAGCCTTATGAGCAGATGACCTACCCTGGTCAGCGCGTTCAGGTGGATGTGAAGGTGGTTCCCAGAGCCTGTGTCGCAGATCCGGAGCTTCGACTGTTCCAATACACCGCCATCGACGAGTTCACCCGTCTGCGGTTCCTGGCGGCCTATCCGGAGCAATCTACTTATTCCTCCGCGGACTTCCTGCGAAAGCTGCGGGCGTGGTACGCCCGCAGGGGCATACAAGTGGAATGCATCCAGACAGACAACGGCTTTGAGTTTACCAATCGCTTCTCCAATAGTAAGAGTGACCTGCCGACGCTATTTGAAAAAACGGCCGCCGAACTGAATATCCGGCATAAACTGATCCGTCCTTACACGCCGCGTCACAACGGCAAGGTCGAGCGCAGCCACCGCGAGGATCAGAAACGCTTCTACTCTTGCCGCTCGTTCTATTCCTTGGATGACTTTGCAAAGCAGCTTGCCGCCCACAACCGCCGTTCTAACAACTTACCCATGAGGCCTCTCCGCTGGATGTCTCCCGCCGAGGTCACTGTCCAATATGTTTGACAAACCTACAATCTTCCCCGCATCGTGTGCCCCCTTGCACTGCGGCGTCAGAAAGCAGAAAAAGCAAGCCCTCGCGCAAGCGAGAGCTTGCTTTTTTCTGCTTTTCGGTATTCCACGAAACCCGTCCGCCGCCTGGCGGTGCAGGCAAAATTCAAGTCGCCAGCGCCGAAAGCGCAGCCAGGAACGCTTTTTTCGCCTCAATATGGATCGCGTGCCCGCAGTCAAACCGAGCCAGGGTGCAATCCGGGACCAGCGCCAGGACCTGGGCCAGATCCTCCTCCCCCAGCGCCCCCAGCAAGAGCCCGTCCGGCGCGCGCTCGGCTTTGGCTTTCAGGAACAGCGTCTTGCAGCAAATGCCCCGCAGCAGGTCCGCATGGTCGATCCCCGCGTGGAAGCTGCCGGTATAAAACGCTTCACCGAAGCGGGGGTCGTAGCGCTGCATTCCCTGATAGGCGGCCAGCGCTGCCTTGGGCCAGAACGGAACGTGCAGGTCCCGGTCCGGGTGCCGCTGCCGGTCCTTTGCCGCCGCCGCGATCAGCTTCGGGCGCAGCTTCTCCCGCGACGCCTCCGGGAAGAATTCCCAAATACGTTGATAGGTAAAATAATACAGGACAAAATCCGGCTCCGCCGTCTGCTGCAAAAACGCATGGCAGATAGACGACAGGTCCACATAGTTGAACGTCTGCTTCCGCCGCTCCCCCTGGCTTGCAAAAAACGGCGGGTCCTCCAGCACCAGGCCGCTGCACAGATCGCTGTGCGATGCGGCATAGGCCGCGATCAGCCCGCCGGAGGAGTGCCCCAGCAGGCAGGCCGGGGCTTTGACAACGTCTTGCAAAAAGCGCACGATCGCCTCGCCGCAGTCTGCCACATTGTATTTGGCCGCATCCCGCAGGCTCCCGCCGTGGCCGTAGCAGTCGACAGCGTAGACATGAAACCGCCGCGCCAAAGCTGGCATAACGCCGAAAAAGCTCGTGCTGTCCACCGCCTGCCTGCGCATGGAGCAGCACCAGCGGCGGCCGGTCGTTTTTTATCTCATAGTATTGCAGGCCAATGCCCTCGCCCTTATCCGCATACATTTCGCATTTCATCCTGCAGCCACTCCTTTGGCATCTCTCCGGCGTTGTTCTTCCGCGTGATCTTATGTTTCCAGGGCCCGCACCGCCTCTCATGCGTCATGCACCCCCGTCAGGGCCAAAAACTTTTTGTCCGACTGGATCGCGTGGGTGACGAATTTCCCATCCCGGAACAGCGCATACGTCGTGACCGGCGCGGGGACGCACTGTGCCGCCGCTTTGTCCGTGATATGGATCACCCGCAGCGAGATCCCATGGGCCTGCGCCGCTTCCTGCACCCGCGGCACCCAGTAATACGTAAACGGGCACTGGTCGGTGTAGTAGAGGACGAAGCCCTCCCCCGCCGCCTGCGGGTGCTTGGCGCACGCCCTGAAGCGCGGCGGCACAGCCGCTTCGTCCAGCGGCAGATACAGCAAATTGATCCCGCAGTCTGACGTATCCGCGACTTGAAAGCCCTTGTGGGCCAGATATTTGGGGTCCGAGAGAAATTCCCGTTTCCTGCCTTCGGCGGAAAGAATGCACAGGCCCTGTTTTCCCTGCGCTTTCGCGTCGCGAAGGCATTCGCGCAGCAGATCGTTGGAGTACCCATGCCCCTTCATCGCCCCCGCGATCCACAGGCAGTTGATATAGAGATAGCCCGGCGCCTCGATGGGCGCCCACGCATTTTCCGCCGCAATGTACTCAACGAAGCACTTGCCCCGTTCCTCGCTCCGGTAAAAGACAAGCCCCTCATCAAACCGCTGCTTCATCCATTCCTTTTTCGCAAGGCTCTGCTTGCCCGACATGGCGCAGCAGATATGCTCTTTGTCAATATTTTCCTTTGTGATTCGGATATAGTTCATACCGTTTTTCCTTCCTCACCCGGCGCGATGCGTTGCCAAATATCACATTTCCAGACACCATTTCGTCTCCTGCGCACCAGGGGCATACAGCCTGAAAAACTGCCGGACATGCCGCTCGATCAAACCCAGCACCTCGCCCTCCCGCTCCGGCTCCCGGTCGCAAAGATTGATCCAGACAGAGACCGGCAAACAGAGCTGCGCCGCCATGATCTCCGGGTCACAGCCTACAAGCTTGCCCTGGCGCATGAGAAAGCGGATCAGCCCAGTAAAATAGCGCAGAACGTCCGTATAATTCTGCTTGGTCTGCAGGGCTTTCAGCTCCGGTTTTTGGAATTGCTCAATGGTCAGCATCTTGCGGGATCTGCTGATCTGCGGGTCATGCAGGATATACTGGACCTGCCTGAGGATCATCTGCAGCACCGCGTCGGGCGTCAGCGCCTGCTTGTCTTTGAGAAAGGCCGGGTCATCCCAATCCGCCCGGGCAAAGATAGCGCGTGCATTGTACTGCGCCAAGCCATCTTGCACCAGCGCATCTAAGATCTCCTGCTTGCTCGCAAAATGGCTGTACATCGACGCCTTACGAATGCCAACCGCCGCCGCGATCTGCGCGATCGAGGTCGCCTCATACCCCTGCACCGAAAACAGCTCCAACGCCGCCTCTAAGATCTCCTGCTTCGTATTCCCCTTTTCCATCCGCCGCCCGCCTTCCATCTATCATCGTGCCCCTATTGTACCTACCGAACGTTCGGTTGTCAAGAGAGCAAAGCAATGGGGTAATACTCCCCGACCTTGGCGACCTCGTAGCCCTTGAGCTTGACCGAGACGGCGTTGATCTCCGCCTTGCTCATGGTGTTGTAGTAGTTCCGGATCGCCTCCGCATAGTTTTTCTCCCGCGTCGTCATCGTCTCGCCAATGGCCCGGACGGTCCCCGGCGCCAGCCGGATGCGCGTCGCCTTGTCATAAGCGTCTGTGTACCGCCCCGCGACGTAGGCCGCGTAGTCCGGCACCTCAATGCCGCCCCGCTGGATATGCCGCAGGTTCTGGTAATTCTTGCTGTGCAGGTAGAGCGCCACCCGCATGTCCGGCGTGATGCGGCAGGTCACCTGTTCGCCCCGCTCGTTCATGCCCGTGATCTCAATGGGCTTTTGCTTTCCCTTGCCCGCCAGATAGTCCATGAATTTCCGGTCCTTTGCGAAGTCCTCAAAGCGCGCATACGCCCGCCGCTGGTAGTCCAGCTGCTTCAGTTCGCCCTGCTGCAGGTCCAGCGCCGCCCGGTAAAGGGGGTCGTTGTCCTGGTACCCCGTGAACCGCCGCAGCAGCCGCACCGGCGTCAGCGTCCCGTCGACGAGCCACCGCCCGCCGTCCTTGACCGCGCCGATCACCTTCGGCAGGTTCCGGTCTCCGCGCCCCCGGGTGCTCTCAATGTCCCCGATGACCTCCAGCACCTGCTGGTAAACCTCCCGCCGGTCCGCCGTGTCGATGAGCTTCTTCTGCGTCCTGATCTCGTTTTCGATATTCAGCGCCACGTCCAGTAGCTGCTGCACCTCCCGGGGTGTCATCTCGCCGATCTGCTTCTTGTCCATGTTGGCAAGAATCTCCTCGACCCGCCGGTCCGCGATAAAATCGGGGTTTGACTTCTTCTGCTCCTCGTACCACGCCTTGAGCTCACTCACGTCGACGACCTTGTCGCCCCGCATCTCCGGGTTCTGCGCCGCCTCCTCGGCGCTCATCGTCCGCCGCGGGTCTGCCTTGTCCCGGTAGCCGTCCGCCGGGATGCTCTCCGTGCTCATCCCCTGGATATAATCGCGGACGACCGTCGTCTTCGTCATGTTCTGGCATGCCAGGTTGATCTCCCCGATAATCTTCCCGATCTCCGCCTGCTGCGCAGGCGTCGCCGTCCGGCCCATCCGCTTGAGCCGGTTCCCGTGCCAGAGCAGCCGCCGCTTGAGCTCCTGCTCCGCCTTCCGGTCCCGCTCTGCCTGGGCCCGCTCCTGGTAGCGGTCCTTGACCTTCTGGATTTGGTCCTCCCGGTCCGCCTTGACCTTGCGCAGATGCTCCCGGTACCAGGCGTCCAGCTGGTCCATCTGCTCCTGCTCATGGGCTGCCGCCGCATCAATGAGCTGTTCCTTGCCCGCCCCCGGGCCTCCGCGCCGCAGCGCCTCCTCCCGGTAAGCGCCCTGGGCCGCCTGGTCCGCCAGCGTCGGCTGCGCCGCCGGGACGGCGCCCAGCTCCCAGAGGATCTTTGTCTTCATGTACTGCATCCCGTCCTGGTCGCCATACGGGCTGCGCGCTAAGATCGTCGTCCCGTCCTGGATGACATCCGCGATCTGCATCAGCTGGTCCGCCGGGTTCCAAATGCCCTCTGGGAAATAGGCCGGCCACTGCTCCGAAAGCTCCTGGTAGAGCTGGTCCACGCCCAGGCCGGAATTGGCTAGCCGCATTCGTCCCCAGTTGCGCTGCCGGAAGTCCCGGTAGCCGCCCTCGCGGTCCAGGTCCCCCCGCAGCTCCGGCGTCAGCTGGATTTTTGTTGTCCGGACGATGCGCCGAATTTCCCGCAGCGTCTCCGCCTCCGGGTTATCCTTGTCCAGGTAATTCCGCGTCAGCTCCGCCGCCAGCTGTTCCAGCTCCTCGTTCATCTGCCCGCGCTTTTCGCGGCGGTTTTCCTCGCTGCCGCGCTGGGCCTCCGCCCGCAGCCGCCAGATGCTCTGCAGCTGCTTCGTAAGGTCCTTCTGCCGCAGCCCGCCGCCGTAGTTTTCGGCAAGCCGTTTCGCCGCGCCCCGCAGCTCCCGCTGGTCCGCCGTGTCCGGCGGCGTGACCTTCATCTGCTCCCGCAGCTTCCGGTTGACCGCTTCCAGCGCCTTGTTCCGCTTCTGCGCGTCCTCCAGCTCCCGCGCCAGGTCCCGCGATTCCGCCGTCCAGTCCGCTGCGGTGTCCTGCTCGGTGGCGTCGTTCTGTTTGATGGCGCCGTCTGCCTGCGTGCTTGCTGCGGAGTAGTTGATCTTATTTTTCGCCCGGAATTGCTTGACTTCTCTCTGAAACTGTGCTACATTCTGGTTGAGAGCATTCACTGTTATACCTGTCAACTTCGTGTGTTGGCTGGTCAATGTCAGGTTTGCTCTCACTTTTTTTATGTCTGCCATGCCGAGAATGCGTTTTTCTGCAATGGCGTCATTGATCGCTTCCACGGTCCCCCGCCGTCCTTCGCCAAACAGCGCCCGGTTCGAGATCGTCAGCAGCACATGGGGCCGCACCTTCATTTGCCCATTGATCCGGTTTCTGGTATAGAACCCCAGAACGGCATACAGCGGTGCTCCGTCGGCGTCCTTCACCGGCAGCACCATGGAGATGACCGGGTTCCCGTCCTTGCTCTTTTCCCAGATCGTGACCAGCGGGTCCTCCGTGCTCAAAATCGCCTCTGTCATCGTGTCGATGCCCAGGCCGTGGAAGTGGATATCTTGCCTGCCCCGGCGGGTCGGCCTACCGTCACGCTCTGCCTGTTCACGGGTGGCCATGTTCTCGTAGGCATGGTTGCGGTAGATATAAAAATCTCCGTCAATGCCCGTCAGTGTCCGCACGTAGCGCGGCATGCGCCCCAGCTTGATAACATTGTCATTGCCCTGGTCTGCGTGGTCCATCGCATCCCAAAGCGCTGTCTGGACCTCGTACTCCTGCAGCGTCTGCCGGTCCTCTGCCGCCACTTCCGACGAAAGAGAAAACTTCGGTTTTACTCCTCGTCCGGTTCCTCGCCGATCGTTCCCAGATTCGCTTCTACCATCATGTCGTACAGAATCTGTCCAATTAGCCCGTCCGTCACTTCCTGCCCTGCGTCCACCGCTTCTAGGATTCTCCCGCTCATCTCCTTGATATCTTTCTTTGACTTCACGTACGTCCCCACGACCATCAATACTGTCATGGATAGCCCGTACCCTTTCAGTGCTTTCAGAAATTCTTTCTGCAGATCTGTCATTCGCGATCTCCTCTCTCAGCGTGTGGATCAATTCGTCGTTCATCCCATAAGTCAGACGCCCAACGATTTGGTAGGCACCAAAACCATGATCTAAGTACAAATACATATAATGCTGTGCATTCTTTCCGTCTGTCGTCCGGTCAATAAGCTGTACTCCTTCGTGCCTCGTATTCGTGTAATAGTATCTGGTCGAGATACGGCTTGTCACAGCAGCATACTCACGCTTGCCAAGCCTCAGCGTCTTTCCGTTGTCCCACCGGATACCTGATCCCTTTTGGATGATATCCGGCAATTCCTCTTCACTTACACTGAATTTCGCTTGGTCACTCGTAGGCCGCCCTCCCCGCGTTTCCGCCACATCAGCTATAGCAAAACGCGTCTTGACAGACCTTGTCTTTTCTGCTACACTGTTTTTTGTGGCTTCGGATTGAGTACGACCCGTCCCCGGCTCTTGGTAACGAGAGCGCTGGCTTTCGCCAGTGGCGGTATGCTTGCCGGAGCCACTTTTTTTATCTATCCGGTGTACCCTGCTCACATCGTACAGGATTCTTCCCCGCCGTCCATCTGCAATATTGACTGTCACCTCGTAGATATTTCCATTTGAATCCTGCAGGTAAGTCGTTCTCGTTTCCCACCCATTTTCATCCAACCACTGATGACTGTGTTCATCGGTGGTTTCTTTATGTTTGGATGTTGCAAGCACCTCATCCAGCTGTACGATCGCCTTTGCTCTCGTTTCGTTTCCGCGATAACCTGTCAGCTTGTCAATTACCTTGTGGCTGCTTTTTGCTCCGTCCTTTCTGACCCGGTCACTCTCTCTTGCCAGATATACCGTTTCTGTGTTCCCGTTTTCATCGTGCAGCGTCAATTCCTTGCCTGCAAGATTTTGGTAAACAAAGTTTCCGAGCACCGCACCCCAGTGGTTTCGTTTTACGCCATCGAAGATATTTGTATCTAGCAGCACTCCCGATCCATAATTGTCGTTCTCGCCTTGAATGTCGATGATGCTGTATCTCCCAGTCATCCCCATCCTGCGGTCTTCAGTCCGCGTCTTTACCGTCTCCAGCGCCCGATAGTCCCGCTCCGTCGCTTTCCCGGTCTCGATCTCAGCGGCCAAGTCGCACAGCGCCTCTTCCTGGATATAGGCAATGTCCACGATGTCGCCCAGCGCGGCGTACTTTCCCGCGTAATAGGCAAGCCATTCCTCGATGCTGTCCGCGTCCATATACCCGGTGACCCGTTCCCATTCCTGCTGCACCGCATCCGGGTGCTGCTCAAAGTACCGGTGCTTTGCCTCGTGCCGGGCGATCTGCTCCCACGTCGCCCCCTCGTCGTTGACGGAGGCAATGATCCGGTCGCCGATCCGCGCGCCCCTGGCGTGCATTGTGCCGGTCTCCCCCTGAATCTCCAGGTTGCCCTCGATCAGGACCAGCTCCGCCCCGGCCTTGGCGTATTCCGCCACCTTCGCCCGCTGCGCCGGTGTCTGCTCCTCTGCCGGGATGACCCGTGCCGCCGCCCGGTCCGTCCCCTCCGGGACGCCCAGGGCCTTTGTGCTTACTTGCGCAGCGCCGGTGTCTTGGCCCGCAGCTTCGCCAGAAGATCGTTCTTCCGCTGCTCCAGCTCCGCTTTGCTCATGCTCTGCCCCTTCTGCCACGCGCGCGCCGCGCTCGCCGGAATCCACACTTCCTTGCCGTTCTTGTCCGTTACCAGGATTCTGTCTGCCATACGTAAACCCTCCCTGCGCATCCCGTGCGCCTGCCCGGACGGCGGCCCGCAGCGTGCTGTTCAAGCTTGCATCCGCCTGTCCAATTTCCTTCCGTGCCTGGTCAAAGCTCTTGCCCTCCAGGCCCGCCTTGTAATATTTCTCAAAGACTTCCGTCTGCTCCGGCGCCAACTGGTCAAGCTGCTGCCGCCCTGCCGGACCGATGCGCTCACGTATCGCATCCCGCGCCGCGATCTCGCGCCCAGTCTCCCAGGCCGCCTTGACGCTCTTGGCAGGCAGCGCCGTGCCCGCGTCATGCAGCACGTCCTGCAGGCTCTCGCCCTCCCAGGCCGCCGTCATGGCGTCCCGGTATGCTTCGTAGTAGCTTTCTGGCGCCGTCTTGCCGTCGTAGCCGTCCAGCATGGCGTTTGCCACCTGCGCCCCGTAGCCGTCGTCCTGCGCCTGCAGGATGATCTTCCGCTGGGCAGAGTCCGCCGCCAGCTTGTCCACGCCCACACGCTTGCCGTCCGCCGTCTGCACCGTTGCCGTCTCCGCATCCAGCGCAATGACCCGCAGCGTCCCCTTGGGGGTATTTGTCGCAGCCGCAGCCGTGGCCTTCTGCGCCCGCCGCTCCGCCGCCGCATCCCGCGCCGCCCGGATGGGATTGCCGATCTTTGCCGTCTGCTTCTCGCCGTCACGGATTCCCGTCTTGTAGGCGTAGTCAGCTGTTTTGGCCGACAGCCCCGCCGCCTTCCCGTCCTTGATCGTCCGCTCTTGATATGCCCCGGGGTTCCCGTATTGGACATCCAGCTTTCCTTCCCTTGCATAACACAGTGCTCGATATTTCCCGCTACAAAGTCGATGGATCCACTTGAAGCGACTATCTATGTTGCCTCATTGCTTCTGCAAAAGGCCCAACCAGGAGCCGCAACCGCCACCCCCGACCGGGCCTTTTGCGCTGGCATTACTTCAACAGCTTGCCCAGCAGCGCGCAAGAGGGAAGCAGCGCCATGCCAATTTACAAGACCCAAGTCAAGTGGTACGGGCTGCAGCAGTAGCGCATTCGTATCAATTATACTGACCGCGACAGCATCCACCGGCAAGTAGCGTAGAAAGCTTACAGAAAGGCGGAAGCCCACAGCTTGGGAAGCGGCAATCAACGACTTAAAATGACCTGGAACACCTACGGCCCCATTTGTACCCCCGCGAAGAGGAACGCGCCATTGCAATTTTAAACCGCATCGCGCAAAAATAACGATCATTCGGGGATTTTTCAGGGATTCCAAAAAACAAGAACGGCAGAAACCGCATGATTATGCGGTTTCTGCTGTTCTTTGGTGGAGGCGAGGGGAGTTGAACCCCTGTCCGAAAATAACTTGACAAGAACTTCTCCGGGCGCAGTTTGTTATTTGGATTCCCGCGTTACAGCGCGAACAAACACGCTCTGTAAGTTGGTAGCTTCATGATTCATGGCACGGGCAAAGCTTACCGTACGCACGTGCACCACTGAATGACGCCCAGACCCGAACTGTGGTCCTTTCGGGCAGGACGGGCGGCCTAATTAGGCTGCCAGGGCAACTTGATTGTTGTCAGTTAATTTTAAAAAGTACCCGTTTTATAGTGGCCAGGTGCCACTGCCCGCTATTCCAGCCTCACTATCCCCGTCGAAATCCGGTACGCCCCCGGATCGCCCCGCCTTGCGGCGGGGATGGATAAAAAGCTTAAAATAACTCGAATATGCTTGGATAAAAACTCAAAATCTCCCGTAAGGATCCTGCAGCTTCTGGGGCTCCGGATAGGTCACGCCCTGGGGATCCACTGTGATGGACTTGATGCGCTGCGGCTCCAGTGGCCGGTCGTTACGGTCGGTCTTGCAGGATGCGATCTGGTCCACCACGTCCATGCCGTCGGTCACCTTGCCGAAGGCGGCATACTGGCCGTCCAGATGCGGAGCGTCGGCGTGCATGATGAAAAACTGGCTCCCGGCGGAGTTGGGATGCTGGCTGCGCGCCATGGACAGAACGCCCCGCTTGTGCTTGCGGCTGTTTTCCACGCCGTTGAACAGGAATTCCCCCTTGATGCAGTAGCCGGGGCCCCCCATGCCGGTGCCGTCCGGGCAGCCGCCCTGGATCATGAAATCCGGGATGACCCGGTGGAAGATCAGGCCGTCATAAAAGCCATGGGCGGCCAGGTCCATAAAATTATAGCAGGACTGGGGCGCTGTCTCCGGGTAGAGCTCCGCAGTGATGACGCCGCCGTTTTCCATTTCGATCTTTACGATAGGATTCGCCATGTTAATGATTCCTTTCTTTCATCGCGCGCTCGATCTGGCGCTTTGCGTCCTTCTTCGCCATATCATCGCGCTTATCGTACAGTTTTTTACCCTTGCACAGGGCAATTTTCAGCTTGACCCGTGCGTTGCTGAAATAAACCTGCAGCGGGATGATCGCATAGCCATCCTGCTTGACTTTGGAGAACAAATACTGGATCTGCCGCTTATGCATCAGCAGCTTTCGCGGCCGCAAAGGGTCCTTATTAAAAATATTGCCTTTTTCATAGGGACTGATATGCATCTGCCGGATCCAGAGCTCGCCGTCCTTGACGCCGCACCAGGCATCCTTGAGGCTCAAGGTCCCCTGGCGGATGGATTTCACTTCCGTCCCGGCCAGGCTGACGCCCGCTTCGAATTCTTCGATCACAAAATAGGCGTGATACGCCTCCCGGTTCTTGGCCACGACCTTGATGCGGTTATTTTCCAAATGCGGCACCTCGCTTCGCCGGTGGTTTGCCCCGCGATGCACTTGTCCAGGGGTTCGGCATACCTTAGTATACCACAATCCGGCGGCTATGAAAAGAGGAATTTTTCCAAATCCTCTACCGTTTGCATGTAATAATCGCAGTTTTCCTGCATGATCCGCCGGATCTCCGGGAAGCGATGGGACCAGCCCGCGGCGATAAAATCCACGCCGCAGCGCTTTGCCATCTCATAGCCCGGCTTCAGATCGTCGATCATGACAAGCTGCTGCGGCGCCAGCCGGTAATGCCGCATGATCTGCTGCAGCGCATAGGGGCTGGGCTTTCGTTTCTCCGGCCCGAGCTCCCAGCCGAAGATCTCATCCGGCGTCATGCCGAAATGCCGCTGCCAATCCCGGGTGATATTCGCCGGCGACGAATGCGACGAAACGCACAGCAGCCCGCCCAGCGCCCGCTGCCGCCGCAGGACCCGAGCAATGCCGTCATAGGCCGGCGGGATATGGGTCTGCACATACTGCTGCCACGCGTGGAACATCCAGTCCATCTCCGCCGGCGTAAAGCCGAACCATTGGCGGCACATGGCGTGAAATCCCGGGTCGATGCTGCCCGTCAGATACGCCTCCAGCGTCAGCTGCCGCCCCGGGCGCAGGGCGGCCAGCACCTGTAAAAATTGCGGATAATTGACCGTCTCCGCACTGCGGACGACGGTATCGTCATGATCCAGCACCAGGCAGCGATAGCGCAGCATGGTTCATCCCTCCCGCTTGGATTTTGATATGGCCGATGCAAATGAAATCGTTTTTATTTTCCAAAAATTTGTTCTTGTATTCGTGCGTTTTTTCTGGTATGATAAAACAAAAGTTTGTTACAGAAAGGAAGCGCCGTCATGCCGCAAGAGCAGCAGCAAATCGAAGTTCTCTGTGTCTGCACACCGCCGCGCCGGATCCGGCCGCTGCGATTCCGCTTTGAAGATGCCCAGCACCAGCTGCATGTGCTGCCGGTGACCGACATTCTCTACGAAAAAAGCACCCAGTACCTGGGGATCGACACCCTGGTCTACGGCTGCCAGGTGCAGCTGGAGGGCAAGGTGCATCTTGTCGAGCTGCGCTATACCGTCCGGGCGCTCCAGTGGATCGTCGCCCGGGTTCTGTACTGAGGGGGGGCAGAGCGATGCGCGTTATTTTCCATGTCGACGTCAACGCCGCATTCCTCTCCTGGACGGCGGCATACCGCTGTCAGGTGCTGGGCGAGCAGCAGGACCTGCGGGATATCCCCGCGGCCATCGCCGGGGAGAAGGAAAACCGGCACGGGATCATCCTGGCCAAGAGCCTGCCCGCCAAGCGGATGGGCGTCAAGACGGGCGAGCCGATCTTTCAGGCCGTCAAAAAATGCCCTCAACTGGTCACAGCGCCGCCGGATTATGCCCTCTATACCCAGGCATCCCGGCGGTTTATCGCCCTGCTCCGGTCCTTCACGCCGCTGGTGGAGCAGTATTCCATTGATGAAGCCTGGGCGGACATGACCGGGACAGAGCGGCTCTACGGCAGCCCGGTCCTGGCAGCCCGGACGATAAAGCAGCAGATTCGGGAGCAGCTGGGCTTTACCGTCAACATCGGCATCTCCAGCAACAAGCTGCTGGCCAAGATCGCCGGGGATTTCGAAAAGCCGGACCGGGTCCACACGCTGTTTCCGGAGGAGATCCCGGAAAAGCTCTGGCCCTTGCCGGTACAGGAGCTGTTTCTCGTCGGCCGGGCGACCGAGGAAAAGCTGCACCATCTCGGCATCCGCACCATCGGCGCGCTGGCCCAGAGCGACCCGGCGCTGCTGCAGCGCTATCTGCACAAGCCCGGCCTGCGCCTTTGGCACTACGCCAATGGCCGCTGCGACGACGCGCTGCTGCCAACGCCCCCGGAAAACAAGGGCTATGGCAATTCCACCACCCTGGCCGCCGATGTAACGGACTTCCCCCAGGCTGAGCGTGTCCTGCTCCGCCTGTGCGAGACCGTCGGCACCCGGCTGCGGCACGATGGCAAAGCCGCCGCCTGTGTCGCGGTACGGACCAGGACCTGTCAATTTGAAAACGCCATCCACCAGCGGCAGCTGCCCAGCGCGACGAATCGGACTGCCGCCCTGTATGACGCCGCCTGCCAGCTCCTGCGCCAGATGTGGGACCGGCGCACCCCGCTGCGGCAGCTCGGCGTCCAGGTGAGCGCGATCGAAGACGCGGATTTTCTGCAATACGATCTCTTCTCCCCTGCCGCACCGAAGCAGTGCGCCATGGACCAGGTCATGGATACGCTGCGCCAGCGCTACGGAGAGCAGGTCATTCTGCGGGCCTCAGCCCTAGGCGGCGCAGCCTTGGGCGGCGGGCTGGACCCGTCCCGCCGCACCGGCGTCACGAAACCGCTGACGCCGGAGGCGCCGGTATAACCGGCGCTCACTCTCCCGCGCTGCTCCGCGCTGTTTCTTCTATTTGCACAGCATCCCGCAGCAGCTTTTGATAAAAATACAAGCCGACCGCCAGCGAGACCGCATCCACGATCGGCTGGACCAGCATACAGCCGTAAAGCGGCAGCAGCCGATCCAGCAAAAACAGCAGCGGGATATCCAGCACACCCTTGCGCAGCACGGAGCAGAGCAGCGACTGCCGGGCGCAGCCCATGGCTTGGAACTGCACGATAAGCGGATAGCAGACCGACATCAGCGGCATCGCCACGACCATCAGCCGCAGAAATTTTGCGCCGTAGGCGATCGTCTTGCTATCCTGGATAAACAGCCCCGCCAGCTGGGGGGCAAAGCATTCATAGGCCACCAGGCACAGCAGGGAAAAGCCGATAGTCAGCGCCGTCCCAAACCGGAAGGCCGCCCGGCGGCGCGCCGTATTCCCGGCGGCGTGATGATATGCCAGCAGCGGCAGCAGCCCATTGCTGGCCCCGATGGAAAAATACAGGGGCAATTGATCCAGCTTTTTGACGATCCCCAGGGCGGCGACCGCCGCCGTCCCATAGCCGGAGACAAATTTTGAAAGCGCCGCCACAGAGACGACCGTCAGCGCATACTGGACCGACGCTGGAATGCCGATTCTCACAATATCGGCAAGGTACCGCCGCGTCTGGCGCAGATACCGCGGACTGAGCCGCAGGACCGTGCGCCGCTTACCAAAAATCAGCCAGACGAGGAAGAACAACGCTGCCAGCGTGTTGGACACTGCCGTAGCAAGCCCAGCCCCTGCCGCGCCAAGCCCGGCAAAGCGGGGCAGGATCAGCAGCGGGTCCAACACCACATTAACACAGCCGCCCAGGCAGACGCCCAATGCCGCAACCAGGGACCGCCCCTCCGCCCGGACCAGGTTGGCAAGCAAAATATTCAGGACCGTCCCCACGCCGCCCGCCGCGATGACCCACTTGGCATAAGCCAGCGCCGGGGCACGGGTCGCCGCTGTCGCGCCGCACCATTGCAAAATCGGCGACGCGGCGCACCAAAAGAAGCCGGAGAACAGCACGGCGCTGCCCAGACCAAACCAGAAGGCGATCGCCGAGACAGCGCTGGCCGCCTCCGGCGCCTGCTTGCCCAGCTGCCGGGCCACCTGGCTGGCGCCGCCGATGGCAAAGAGATTGGAAATTGCCGTCAGCATCAAAAACGCCGGCATGGAGACCGTCACCGCCGCCGTCTGGTCCGGCGCGTTGAGCAGGCCGACGAAATACGTATCGGCCAGATTATAGAGCAAGACGACCATCTGGCTGAAAATCGCCGGGACGATCTGCCTCAGCACCGCCTGCCGGATCGGCAGGCCGTCAAACCGGTCGCGCCGGGCCTGCGCCTCGTCCATGTGTGCTCCCTCCCCCGTTTTGTACGCCGCCTGGCGGCGTTACGCATTGCGATAATCCAGATACTCCAAAAACCGCTTGACCGCCATGGAGGCGGTTTTTTTATCCCGCAGCGCCAGGACGATCTGCCGGTACGCCGGGACATCCAGCTCCTTGGCGACGATCTGGTACGGCGTATGCTTGAGGATCAGCTCCGGCAGCATACTGATGCCAAGGCCGCCCTCCACCAGCGCCATGACGGCGTAATCGTCCCACGTCGTGAAATGGACCCGGGGCGTCAGCCCGTTGCGCTCAAAAACCTCGGAGATCTCCGCCTTTGCGCCCTTTTCCAGCAGCATAAACGGCTCCTGGCACAAAGCGGCGATGGGGACCTTCTCCAGCTTGGCCAGCGGGTGATTTACCGGCAGCGTCGCCAGCAGCCGGTCCTGCTCCAGGGGGATGATCTCAAAGGTCGGGCAGGTCGGCAGGCGCACAAAGCCACAATCGACCCGGCCCTCCTTGATCCACTCCTCGATCTCCGTATAATCGCCCAGCAGCAGCTCATAGTCGATGCCGGGATAGTCCTTCTGAAAGGCCCGGATGATATTCGGCAGCCAGTGGGTGGCGATGCTGGAGATCGTCCCGATGCGGATGATGCCGGATTGAACACCGTGAAGGCTGTCCACCTGGGTTTGCAGCTCCTCGTAGCTCTGGCACAGGTTCTTGACAAAGGGCAGCAGCTGGGAGCCGTCACTGGTCAGCTTGACGCCGGACCGGTTGCGCTCCAGCAGGGTCAGGTTCCACTCCCGTTCCAGGTCGCTGATCATCCGGCTGACGCCGGACTGGGAGTAATTCAGCCGCTCTGCCGCCCGCGTAAAGCTGCCGTACTCCACGGTTTTGAGAAATGCCAGATATTTTAACGGCTGCATCGTGCCACCCCCAGTTTCCTACTGTTTCATCCCAAAAAGCCTCGCAGTCGCGTTTGCGCGCATAGCAAACGCTTTTTGGTTCACTCTTTTCATTCCGTTTTGTGCTGTTCATTATGATAAATATTCGTTTTTCAAATGCTTTACTCTATGATACAATACTTTCCAATAGAACGCAAGGGGCTGGGCCGCGCTTTTTCGCCAGGGCTCGCCGCCGATGCGTCGGCCGCGCAATTGGCTCCTGCGCGGCGAATTTGGAAGGGCGGAAGCCGCGCATCCGGCGCCGCCTTCAGATAGGAGAAAGAAATTATGTCAAGCGCAACCATCTGTATTTTGATCACGATCTTCGTCTACTTGGTCGGGATGCTGCTCATCGGCTTCCACTACGCTAAGAAGAACGAATCCTCTTCCGATTTCTATCTCGGCGGCCGGAAGCTGGGCCCGCTGGTGACGGCCATGAGCGCCGAAGCTTCGGATATGTCCAGCTATCTGCTGATGGGCCTGCCGGGCCTGGCGTATCTCTCCGGCTTAGCTGACGTCGGCTGGACGGCCATCGGCCTTGCCGTCGGTACGTATCTCAACTGGCTCTTCACGGCAAAGCGGCTGCGCCGCTATACCCACATCACCGGCTCGTTCACCCTGCCCCAGTTCTTCTCCCGCCGCTACCGGGATGAAAAGAGCATCCTCTCGGCCATCGCCGCGATCATCATTATCATCTTCTTCATTCCTTACACGGCCTCCGGCTTTGCCGCCTGCGGCAAGCTGTTCCACTCCCTGTTCGGTGCGAATTACATGACGACGATGATCATCTCCGCGATCGTTATCGTCGCCTACACCGCAGCAGGCGGCTTCCTGGCCGCTTCGATGACGGACTTCATCCAGAGCATCATCATGACGGTCGCCCTGCTGTTCGTCCTGATCTTCGCGACGGTCTCCGCCGGCGGTGTGGATGCCGTCATGGAAAACGCCAAGGCCCTGCCCGGCTACCTCAGCCTGACCTCCACCTATGTGGCAGACTCCGGCAGCAGCCAGTCCTATAACCTGCTGCATATTATTACGACACTCTCCTGGGGCCTGGGCTACTTCGGCATGCCCCATATCCTGCTGCGCTTTATGGCCATCGACGACGAGAAGAACCTGAAGCTCTCCCGCCGCGTCGCCTCCATCTGGGTCACCATCGCCATGGGCATCGCTGTCTGCATCGGCATCGTCGGCAAGGAGCTCAGCAACACCGGCGCGATCGCACAGCTCTCCGGCAACAACACGGAGACCATCATCGTCAAAGTCGCCGATCTTCTCTCCAAGCACGGCGTCCTGCCCGCGCTGATGGCCGGTCTCGTTCTCTCCGGCATTCTGGCCAGCACCATGTCCACGGCGGACTCCCAGCTGCTTGCCGCGTCCTCCAGCGTATCGGAAAACCTGCTGCGGGAGACGCTGCATCTGAACATCTCGGAGAAAAAGAGCATGCTGGCCGCCCGGATCACCGTCGTCATCATCGCCATCCTGGGCGTCATCATCGCCCGGAATCCGGATAGCTCCGTGTTCGGCATCGTCTCCTTTGCTTGGGCCGGCTTCGGCGCTGGCTTTGGTCCGCTGGTCATCTGCTCCCTGTTCTGGAAGCGTACGACGCTCCCCGGCGCGATTGCTGGCATGGTCGCAGGCGGCGCAATGGTCTTTATCTGGAAATACCTGGTCAAGCCCCTGGGCGGTGTATTCGGTGTATACGAGCTTCTGCCCGCGTTCCTGGTCGGATTGCTGGTCATCGTCATCGTCAGCCTCTGCACCAAGGCCCCGGCGCAGGACGTGATGGACGAGTTCGAAAGAGCCCGTTCCAACGAGGTCCTCTAAGCACCGCACCAGCCTATCCCACCCGTATCACACACCCCCCTTCCCCGCTGCGCCACCCGGCGCAGTGGGGATTTTCCTGCACTTTGGATTGACGATCCGCCCCATTTTTCTTACACTTCTGCCAAGCTGGTACACCGCCTTGGAGGGACCAATGTCTTTTCAAAACCGCCGCATTCCGATCCTAGATCCGGAGCAGCTTCTTTCTTACAACGAAGCTTTCGCATTTTCTGTATCAAAGAAGGGATACTACAACTGAATCATCGGAATCGCCCTTTGCTCCTGCTGTGGGTTTTGCCCCGGCGGGAGCGCATCGCGTGGGGCGCGTCACTATTCCTGGTGACCGGCGCAAATCTTGCAGCAGGCCGCCCAGATCCACTCACGCTGGCAGCCGCCTGGGTCGGTATCACAGCCCTGCACTTTGCCGCGAAGGTGCAGCTTCTGGCGCAGCTGCTGACGATCGTGTTCAGCCCTCCTTATGGCGGAATCTCTCAACGGTTTCACGATTGGGGCGAGATGATCCTCTAGCTTGGTATATCGCTGCCCATGGCGGTGTGGTCCGCCGTGACCTGGTGCCGACGCGCTGAAGCAAACATAGTCGCCATCCGGCATCTGCGTAGCTTGCCGATGCTGGGGTATCTGGCGCCAGCCTGCCAGTAACAGGCGCATTCTATTTCGTCCTGCGAGCGCTGGATACACCAAATCTCAGCACCGTCTCCGTCACCACTAGCTTTCTGGCCGCGGCATTCACGATGCTGCGCTCTTCCTGCTATGCCCGGGGGTACGCCGCCAATGATCTTGTGCGCATCGTCCTATAGAGCCTGGGAGCCCTGCAGGACCCGCGCTATCTCCCCATGGTCCTGCATTTGGCGTTCTTCTCTCTGAACGATCTCTACGGTCTTTTCTGCTGGAAAAAGCAAGCGCCTACCGCCAGCTGCATGATAGGAACAACACACCCGACCAACCGATAAGCAACAAAAAAATCGTGCTGGTTTATCCCCGGCACGATTTTTTGCGTTTCCTCCCTCCGGACGCTGGGAGCACACCCTCAATCATCAGAAAAAACCGGGCTGACACGTCAGCCCGGGGCGTTTCTGCCTCAGCGCCTGCGGAGGCAGGCTTTGAAGCGGCCCGGCGAGGACGCCGGGCGCTTTTCTGTTTTTGATTGGCTTATTGGTAGATCAGCTTGTCGCAAAGGTTCTTGATAACCTGGGCAACTTCCGCTCTCGTTGCCAGCTCCAGCGGGTTGATGGTGCTGTCGGACTTGCCGCACATCAGGCCGCAGCCCACTGCCCAGCAGACATCCTCATAAGCCCAATCGCTGATGGCGTATACATCGGCATAGCGGGCCATCCAGTTGGCATTGCTGACCGAGACGTTCATGCCGGTGTAGCGGCAGAAGCGGCGCATCATCGCAGCCATCTGTTCCCGGGTGATATTCTCATCCGGCTTGAACACGCCCTCCGGATAACCGGCGACGATATCATTTTCCGCTGCCCACTTGACATACGGTGCATAGTACTGGTTCTCTGCCACATCCGTAAATTCGCTCTTGCCCGTGTACTTGCCGGCATCGATCCCGGCCACGCGGCCCAGAACCGTGACGAACATGGCACGCGTCATCTGAATCTCCGGCCCAAACAGCGTATCGGAGACACCGACGAAGTAGCTGCGATCCGTCACGAAGTTGATAGCTTCGAAGTACCAAGCATCCGTTCTGACGTCGGTAAACTGAGACGGGGAATGCATCGTGTAGGTCACCGTGACGATCACATCGTCATCAGGCATCACGAAGGTGTACGCCTGCTCATAGTCCGCCTCGTTGGAGATCCGGGTGACACTGACCGACTGCCCGGCATTCGTCACAACAGCGACATGCTCCACACGCCAGCCGTCGTCCGGGTCGACCTTCACCAGGACATTATCGCCATAGTCCGCCGTATCGCCGTTGGCGATGGTGACGGTGCCGTGGTCCTCGCCGGTGAAGGAGATGCCGTGGGTCTGGAAGCCGTGGGAATTGATCACGTAGATCGCCGTGACCGTCAGGTCCTGGGTGACGCAATCAAATGCGGTGTCCCAACGCAGGAACGTGTAGCCTTCGCGGGCCGGGGTCGCCGGAGCGGTGGCAGCGCCTTCGTAGGGGACCTCCTCGACCTTCAGCGTCTTGCCGTCGTAATCGCGGAAGGTCACGGTGAAGAGGTGTCTTGCAAATTCTGCCGTGACCGTGACATTTTCGGCCGGCATGGTGAAGAAGTAGAAGTTGCCGGAGACGCGGTCCACATTGTAGACCTTGCCGCTCTCGCCGCGGACGACGACATTCACGAGATCATACCCGTAGGCTGCCGTGACTTCCGCGGAAACGACATCGCCGACATTGGCCAGCGAAACGCTGGGCTTGACCGTGCCGCCCGCTGCCTCACCGGTGACGACACCGGTCACGGTGTAGCCGGTCTTGATGACCGTGATGTCGATGGTGACATCATGGGCCGGCATCGTGAAGGTGTAGTTGCCGTCGGCATTGGCCGTCAGCGTCTTGCCGTCAGCCACGACGGAAGAGATCTCCCAGCCGGAAGCCGGGGTGATCGTGATCGTGACGGTATCGGCAAAGTCGTAGTAAAGCGCATCCGTGTAATTGCCGTCCAGCTGGACCGTCGCTTCGCCGGTCAGATTGACGCTGGCGAGGTAGGTCAGCTTGGCAAACGTCGCAACGATATGCACATCGCTGGCCGGCATGATGAAGCTGTAGTCCGCACTGCCGGTGGTCGCATTGGGCTGTACATCCGTGAAGGTGATGGTCTGGTCCTTGCCGAGCTCGTCGACATAGTAAGCCGTGACAGTATCAATGCGGTAGCCTTCGTTGGGCTTGACATTAAAGGTCGCGGTGTCCAGATACGCAACATCCGTCTTCGCGATGGTCACCACACCGTTGGGATCGGTGGTATCGTTGATCACCTTGTACGTGATCTGGGCAAACACTGCATGCACAACCGTATCGGACGCCGGCATGGTGAAGGTGTAGTCGCGGCTTTCCTTCTGGCTGCCGTTTGTCAGCAGGTCCATCTGCTTGGAATCGCCGGACAGCGGGTCGGTGTAGGTGTAGTACAGCTGCGTCAGCATGTAGCCCGTGGCCGGAGTGACATTGACGATGATCGTGTCGGTGTAATTCGCCGCCATCGCGTCGACATCTTCGCCGTTCAGGCGCAGCGCGCCCTGGGCCTTATTATACTGGCTGGTGACATCATAGGTCATAGGCTTGAAGGTCGCGCTGACCGTCACGCCCGCGTCATCGGTGCAGGCCGGCATCCGGAAGGAGTAAGCTTCCGCCGTTGTGCCTGCGTGATCCTTGACGGTCTTCGCGCCGGGGATCAGCTCAATTGCGATCGTCTCGCCTGCCTCGTTGACATAGGTCGCGGAAACAGTATCGACCATGTAGCCGGTCTCCGGGACTGCCGTGAAGCTGCATACATCCAGATATTCCGCCTGCTCCGTCTTGCCGTCAGCAAAGCTGCCGTGGGGGCCTGCGTTGTAGTGGATGCTGTAGCTGTCCTTCTCATAGACGGCCCGAATGACCGTGTCCTTGACGATGACAAAGTCCGCCGGGTCAACGGAAGGAGCCGTCACAGGCGTCTCAACATCAGCACTGGACCAGCCCACGAAGTGATAGCCGGGACGGCCCGTCACTGCCGGGAACTGGGCACTCAGGTCCGGGGTGGCCTTGTAGTCCACATTCTGGACCTGGAGCTGGGTGTTGTCCCAATCCTGGAAGACGACGGCGTAGTAGTCCTCCACAAAGGTGGCGCGGACCGTCACGCTGCTGGCCGGCATCGTGAACCGGGCAACATAGCTCGTCCAGTAGATATCGTGCTTGTCGTACTTCTGGCTGACCATCGTCAGCGGGAGCTCGACTTCGTCGCCCTCGGCATCGGTATAGACCGCGACCAGATCCTTCAGGACATAGCCGTATTCCGGTGCAACGCGCACATAGACATTATCGTTGACATGGGTCGTGATGTTCTTATCGCTGGTGGCATTGGCAGAAGCCTTGATGCCGGTGTAGACGGTGCCCTTCCCGGTGTTGGCGGTGTTGGTCATCTCGACGTCAACGCCGAGGTCGACCTTTTCAAAGGACGTCGTCACATAGACATCGTAATCCGGCATCAGGAAGCTGTAAACGCGGCCTTCGGCCGTATCAACGGCAGTCGCCTCCAGGTTCGGCGTGTACAGAGGCACATAGCCGCCCTCGGGTTCAAGAATCTCCTGGCGCTTTGCTTCCTTTGCTGCTTCCACAGCGTTGTAAACTTCGTTCCCGTCTGCATCGCAGAGGATGAAGTTGTCCGCGATCACATCGCGCGCAACGCCGCCGACGGTGACCTGCGTGCTGATCTGCGTCACGCGGTAGCCATCTTCCGGAACAAGCGTGACCGTCGCCGTGGTGTCCTTCGCAAAGGTAGCCACATTGCTGTTGGTATCGCCGACCCAGACCTGGCCGCCGGTGTAGCGCTGGTCTGCAATGACGCGGTAGGTCTTCTGACCAAATTCACAGCTGACCGTCACATTGGAGGACGGCATGGTGAAGCGGTAGTAATAGGTGTCGCCGTCGCGCCGGACAAAGCGGGCCGCGATGGGAGAACCGTTCTCGTCCAGGACCTGGAGGGTATCCCGCAGGACCTCGTAACCGGCATCCGGCAGGAGGCCGATCTCGACCTCATCGCCGACCGTCGCATCAAGGACTGTGCCGTAGACGATCTCATTGGGGTCATCCGCCAGGCGTACGCCGATCTGCCCATTGGCAGCGGCCGTATCCGGCGTGACGGTATAAGCCGTCTTGGCATAGTTCACTTCCACGGTCACATGGTAGGAGACCATGCGGAATGCGATGGTCGCTTCGGACGTGCCGGGCTGGATGTTCATTAGATGCTCGCCATCCGCGCCCAGGACGTAAACCTTTTCGCCTGCGCCGTTGAGGTAGTAGACGCTGTAGCTCTCCACATACCAGCCCTGCTCGGCCTGGACGTCAATCGCCACGTCTTCGCCCTGTTTCACAGGCAGATTCGTCGTGGTGTAGCCGTTGATCGTATAGGTGCCACCCTCGCCCGGCGTCTCGATGACGCTGACATCAAAGGACTTGGGCTCCGTATAGACCGCGACCTCTACATTTTCTGCGGGCATGGTGAATTCATAGACATACACGCCTGTCATAGCATTGAAGCGCTTGAGATAGGACTGGACCACTGTATCGGAATCCGTGCCCCGGATCGCCAGGCCGCTGATGGTGTAATCAAACTCCGGCTTGACGCTGATGCTGACGGTGTTATCCGTCGCGGAGGCAACGGTCATGCCGTAATTATCCTCGGTCGAGAAGTCCACAGAGCTGGGCGTCCGCGGGTCGGAGACGACCAGCTTCTCCAGGTGCTCGCTGCAATCGTCCGCCCGGGCGACCGTGTAGCGCTGCGCCTGATAGGACGCCTTGAGGATCGTATTCGCATTGACCGTGATAGATTCGCTGCTGGCACCGGTCAGCAGAACGTCCGGCGTCTCGCCTGCGATCACGAACCAGCCTTCGAAGTCGTAGCCGGTGCGGGCAAGGGCCGCAATGTACGTCGTCAGATCGACAGTCTCTCCAGCCTTGACTGCCTGGCTGAGGATCAGATTATTGTTATAATCCAAAACCTGCAGCGTGTAGGAGGCCTTGACTGCGCTGGCCGTCACGACTACATTGCCTGCCGGCATGGTGAAGCAATAATGCATCGTGCCGTCTTCGTCCGTGCTGAGGTACGTCAGGTAGACGAAGCTGTTGCCGCACTTTGCAGTGACCGCGTCGATCACATAATTCTTGTTGGGCCGAACGGCCACATCGACCAGCTCACCCACCGTCGCCGTACCGGCGGCGTCTTCCGGGTTCTGGGAGACAGCCGTCACCGTCTCGTTGCCGTCACCCTTTGTCGTGACATTGAATACGTTCTGCGTGCATTCGATATGCAGCCACGTCTCGGCAGCCGGCATCTTGAAGTTGTAGACGCCGTTCGCATCCGGCTCCAGGATGACCTTCGTCGTGACATTGTCCATGACGGTCGTGTAATACACGCTGGTCATGGCGTAGTTCTTCTGCGGCGTGACTGTCAGGCTAATCTGCTCGCCTGCTGCGATCGTCGCGACATCGGCATCGGGGATCTCATAGGTATTCCCAGCCGCCGTCAGCGTGCCATCCGCGTTGCGGCCCTGAATGTGCAGCAGATAGTCCGCGCCGGCCCATTTCGCCGTAAAGACGACCACATCACCGGGCGCGCCATGGATCTGCTCCTTGCCGCCAGCGGCCAGCAGGGCATAGTCGTCATTTTCCCAGCCCAGGAAGCGGAAGCCTGTCTTCTCCGGCGCTGCAGGTGCGGTCACCAGACCGCCGTCCTCGACGAAGAACCAGTCATACATGTGGCCGTCTTCATCGACGAATTTGACGATTACATCGTCGTTCTTTTCCCAGCGGGCCACGAACTGCGCGTTCCCCTTGACCAGGTACTGGGCGCCTGCCATATAGACAATGCCCGTTTCGCTGTCGCGCCAGCCCAGGAAGGTATAACCCTCGCGGGTCAGCTCAGTGGTCGGCAGCGTTGCGACCGTGTTATAAGGTGCTGTCATCGCGGGGATGTACGTAGGCTCGCCGCCTGCGGTATCAAACTGCAGCGTGCAATTCTCCGCCGTTCCGCTGGCGACCAGGACCGTGTCCGCCGTAACTGCAATGGCATCCGCCGCTGCGCCCGACAGGATCGCGCCCTTGTTCATGCCTTCCAGCACTTCCCAGCCGTTGAACGTATAACCTTCACGCTGGATCTGCGCGATATAAGTGGTCAGATCCACCGTTTCCTCCGCCTGGACAGCTTGGCTGAAGATCAGGTTTTTGTCATAATCCAACAGCTGCAGGGTGTAGGCAGCCTTGACCGTATTGGCCCGGATGGAAACATCGGAATTCGGCATGCAGAACGCATATTGCTTTGTGCCATCCTCCAGGGTCGTACCATAAACCAGGTAGACGAAGCCGCTTTCGGAGACTGCAACGACGGAATCAATGGCGTAGCCGTCGTCGGCCTTCACATTGACCACGACCATGCTGCCAGCAGTTGCCGTACCAATCCGGTCGGCGGGATTCTGCGATGCCGCCGTAACAGTCGCATGACCGTCGCTTGTGGTATTGATCTGGAAGACGTTCCGCATCGTTTCGATATGCAGCCAAGCGTCCGCGCCAGGCATCGTGAAGCGGTAAACGCCGTCCTCATCGGCCTCGATCAGCACCTTATTGGTAACAGCGCCGACCTTTGTGGTATAGTACACACTGGAGACAACATAATCCGCATCCGGATCGACCGTCAGCTCCACCGGCTCACCGGCCACGATGCTCGCAACGCTGTCATCGGGGATGTCATACGTTGCACCGTCTGCCGTCAGTTTGCCGGACGCATTGCGGCTCTGAATATGCAGGGTGTAGGCTGCGCCTTCCCATTTCGCCGTGAATACGATCACTTCGCCGGGGGCACCATTGACCGTGACCGTCTGGCCGGCGCCAAAGACATCGCCATTTTCGCGCTCCCAGCCCTGGAAGGTGAATCCGGCCTTGGTCGGCTCTGCAGGCAGGGTGATAGCAGAGCCGCTTTCTACAAACGCCCAGTCATACAGGAAGCCGTCCGGATCCACGAATTTGACGATAGCCTGGCCGTCCTTTTCCCAGACAGCAACAAACTCGGCGTCCGTCGTCACATGATACGTTGCACCAGCGTCGTAGACAAAGCCGGTCGCCTTGTCCTTCCAGCCCAGGAAGGTGTAGCCGTCGCGGGTGGGGACATCTGCCGGCAGCTGCTCCAGGGCACCGTACTGGGTCTGGATCGCTGCGATATAGCTTGGCGTACCGCCTGCGGTGTCAAACTGCAGGGTGTAATTCTCTGCCGCAAATTTTGCATAGACCAGGGTCACAGCCGTGTCCACGGTCTTCGCAAAATCAAAGGGCTCACCCGCTTCATCATGCCAGCCAGTAAATTCATAGCCCGCCTTAAAGGGGTCAGCCGGCTGCACCGGGGTGCTGCCGTAGGCCACCAGCTGCAGGTCCAGCAGTGCGCCGGTCTGGCTGTCGATGAATTTCACCATGCTGGTGTTGTTCATGTCCGTGACGAAGTACAGGGAGATCGTCGTCTCGTCTGCGGGCATGGTGAACTGATAAGTGTAAGTATAGCCGTCGTCCGTCTCTTCAAGACCACTCAGGTTTGCCGTGAGGGCCGTATCGCCAGCCATCACCGTGAGGGCCTTGAAATAGTAGCCGGTCTTGGCTGTCAGCTGGAACGAAACCGTCGTCCCCGTCTCTGCCTCGGCGATGACATTCACGCCGCCGCCAAAGACTGCCGACACATCGCCGTTGTATTCTACGCCGTCCACATAGACAATCTTATTGAGCTTCACCTTCTGCGGCGTCTGCTGCAGCTCGAAGGTGATGTCCTCGGTGACGGTGTACGGATCCTGGACATCATGGTCGCCGCCGCAGGTGCAGTCGGCAATGCGCCAGGAAAGATCATAGCCGTCCTTCGTCAGCTGCGGGAAAGCGACCTGCTCGCCTGCCTCGACCAGCTGCAGATCGACCAGCCGGTCGTCCGCGACGAATTTGACGGTGTATTCATTTTTGCGTACCAGTGCGGTGAAGGTCGTGTTCTCGGTGATGACCGCCTCGTCGCCGGCCTGGTAGAAGCCGCCCTTGCCGTCCTTCCAGATGACAAAGCTGTAGCCGTCATCCAGATCCGGCGTCGGCAGGGTGATGCTTTCGCCGCCCTTGACCTGGGCTGCGTCGATCGCCGCGCCGTGGGGCACATCATACGTGACCGTGTAGACCGCATCGGCCCGGAAGAGGACCAGGACCTCGACCGGCGCCGCGGGCATCGTGAAGCTGATGCCGTCGGACGTCTGCGTGTAGGTCACCTTCTGCCCATCGCTGGTCACAGCATAGCCAGCAATATAATAGCCCTGGTTTGCCTTGGCGCTGACATAGACCGTCTGCCCCGCAGCATACGCCGTGGCCTCCGCCGAAGCCGTACCATAGGCGTTGTTGCTGACCTGGACGGAGACCGGGTACGTCGTGACAGGGATCGCCGTCGCCGTCACTGTGATGGCGTTTTCGCCAGCAACAACCGTGTAGGTATTCTTACCTGCGTTTGCAAGCTCGTAGCCTGCTTCCGGATAGGCATAGTAGTCGACCGTTTCGCCTGCTTCGTAAGCCCGGTTGACATCAACGCCCGTGATGACCGCGTGCGTCGCGTTCAGGCTCAAGCGGTAGGTCGCATACTGGGCCGTGTAAATAACATAGCTGCCCGCTGTCGCTTCCACGGCATCCAGCGCCGGATCCCAGCCGGTGATGGCAGAGCCGTTTGCCGTCTGCGTCGGTGCGTTTGCAGGCTGCTCGCCGACCTTGACCTGCTCCATGCTGATGACGCGGCCATTCTGGTCAACATAGGCTGCCGCATAGGTATCTTCCTGCGGCGCGCCCATCGGCGCAAATTTCACCTGCTTGGCAAAGGTCAATTTGCTGCCGCCAGCATACTGCACGATGTCCGTCGAGTCGTCCAGCATAACGCTGTAGACTGCGGCATCCGTCGGAAGCGTCGCCGAATAGACGGCCTCAGCTTCCAGCTTCGCGTGCCCCATGTTCTTCAGAGACGGCATCAAATTGGCGCCATCCTGCAGTTCATGCTCGTTGCCTGATTTATCATGCCATTGCATGTACAGGACATCACTGTGGATGCTTTCACCCTTCGTTACATCAATCGTATCCCAGAGGATACCGCCGATTGAGTACGAAAAATAAGCCACATCCGCAAGTTCTCCTGTGAAGCCGACCGCGCGAACCGCAGCTTCGGTAATCGTCGCTTCGTAGCTCGCCGGCGTCTCCACCTGAACATGCGTGCTGTCTGCCGTTGTCCAAGTCGTCCATGCGCTGTTATCGGCCAGGACAACCGACGGCAGCAAGGATACGACCATGCACACGGCAAGCAGCCAGCTTACCAGTCTTTTCTTCATAAGCACTTCTCCTTTTTTGACCTAGTCACCCACAAAGCAACGCTGTGGGGCTATGATGCGTTCTGATTACTTCTATCATTTGCCGCATAATCGAAATTGCACCCCTCCCCTCGGCTTTGTCGGCACCGCTCCCAATTTGCTCCTATCTATGGTAGCGGGCCATAGATATAGCTTCCTAATCATACTTATTTAACCATATGCTACATTTTTTGTCAATCCCCCCAAAGTATGACATTCGTAAAAAAATCCGCTTCCCGCGCCGCAGCACAGGAAGCGGAAACTATTTTCTATAAAATCAGCATGGCGTCACCAAAGCTAAAGAACCGGTACCGCTGGGCGACGGCCTCCCGGTAGGCCGCCATCACATGGTCGTAGCCTGCGAAGGCGGAGACGAGCATAATCAGCGTGCTCTCCGGCAGGTGAAAATTCGTGATCAACCCCTGCATGGCCTTAAACCGGTAGCCGGGGTAGATGAAAATATCCGTCCAGGCGGATTTTTCCCGGAAGGAGCCGTCCGGCTCGACCAGGGATTCCAACGTCCGGCAGGACGTCGTTCCGACACAGATGATCCGGCCGCCAGACTTGCGCGTCTGGTTCAAAATCTCCGCCGACTCTGCCGAGAGCATACAAAACTCCGCGTGCATCTGGTGCTCCGTGATCTTCTCCGCCTTGACGGGGCGGAACGTTCCCAGGCCGACATGCAATGTCACCGGAGCGATTCGGACGCCCTGGGCCGCGATCTTTTCCAGCAGCGCCTGGGTAAAATGCAGCCCGGCCGTCGGCGCGGCGGCGGAGCCGTTGATTTTGGAGTACACGGTCTGGTACCGCTCGCCGTCCTCCAGCTCCTCCCGGATATAGGGCGGCAGCGGCATCTTGCCCAGGCGCTCCAAAATCTCCAGGAAAATTCCGGTATAATGGAAGCGGAGCAGCCGGTTGCCGCCCTCCAGGACCTGCTCGACCGTCGCCGTCAAGGCGCCGTCGCCAAAGGAGAGGGCCGTCCCCTCCTTCGTCTTCCGGCCCGGCTTTGTCAGGCACTCCCAAAGGCCGTCGCCTTTGTCCTGCAGCAGCAGGACCTCGACTGCGCCGCCGGAGGGCTCCCGGTGCCCCAGCAGCCGGGCAGGCAGGACGCGGGAATTGTTGATGACCAGGCAGTCGCCGGGGGCAAGATAATCGCAAAGGTCTGTAAAGTGCCGGTGCTGCAGCGCACCGGTCCGGCGGTCCAGGTATAACATCCGAGATGCGTCCCGCTGCGCCAGCGGCGTCTGGGCGATGAGCTCCGGCGGAAGATCATAGTAAAAATCCTTTGTTTTCAAAAGGTCTGGCTCCTTTCACCGGCAATCCGCAGCGCAGCCGCGCCGCCATTTCCCGGCATTGATTTCTTGTCGTTTATCTATTATAATAGAAAGGAAGCAGAAATTGCAACAGATTTATCAAAGTGTATGCACGCCCATAAAACTGGGCAATAGAATAACACGGAGGTGTAGCACTATGAAACAGCCAGTATTTGAAGGAACTTGTACCGCGCTGATTACGCCTTTTGCGGAAAATCAAATCAACTACGAGCTATTTGATACCCTGCTGGCGCGCCAGATCCAGGCAGGCGTCAGCGCCGTTGCCGTCTGCGCGACGACCGGCGAAGCCGCAACAATGAGCGACCGGGAGCAGACCGCCCTCATCGCCCACTGCGTCACCGCGGCAAACGGCGCCTGCAAGGTCATCGCCGGTACCGGCACCAACGATACCGTCCACGCCATTGAAAAGAGCAAAGCCGCCGAGGCCGCCGGGGCCGACGCGCTGCTTGTTGTCACGCCCTACTATAATAAATGCAACAGTGACGGCCTGCTGCGCCATTATACCGCCCTGGCCGACGCGGTGCATATCCCTGTCATTCTCTACAACGTCCCCTCCCGCACCGGCGTACACATGACCCCCAGCCAGTATGCCGCGTTGGCGAAGCACCCGAATATTGCCGGGGTCAAGGAAGCCTGCGGCAATACCGCCCAGGTCTCCCGGACGATCGCCTTGTGCGGGCCGGATTTCCCGGTCTGGTCCGGCAACGACGATCAGAATGTCCCCATCCTGGCGCTGGGTGGCCGGGGCGTGATCTCCGTGCTCTCCAATCTCGCGCCGGAGCTCGTCTGCCAGATGACGGACGCCTGCCTTTCCCAGGATTATCCCCGGGCTGCAAAGCTGCAGAACGAATCCATGGACCTCATCGACGCGCTGTTCTCAGAAGTCAACCCGATTCCTATCAAGGCTGCCATGTGCCTGGCGGGCTTCCCCGTCGGCCCCTGCCGCCTGCCGTTGGGCGAGATGTCCGCCCCCGCGCTGGAAAACCTGCGCCAGGTCATGCACCGCCACGGTCTGTGCTGATCGCGCCAAATCGCAAAAGGTTACAAAATCAATTTTATCATACGCAAGCGCGGCAGGCAAACTCGCCTGCCGCGTTTTGTTTCTTGATTTATCAATAGAATAAAACAAAAAATGTGGGACTGTCTCATTATGAGGCAGCCCCTCAGACTGTCAAAAAAGCCTCGCAGAGTTTGCGCCCGCAGGCGCAAATAAAGTCAAAATTATTTTCTCCGGCGGCG
>CAKTTR010000017.1 GCA_934615645.1 uncultured Oscillospiraceae bacterium
GTACAAAGGTCGGCGTCAGCGTACTGAACTCTGTGCTCTTTGGCATACCTTCGATGACAATTCTACTGTTAGAATCTGGCGTAGCCGTTCTTCCACCGATTGTAAAGCTCTTTAGCAGCGCGACGCTGGACTTGTCGCCCTCTGCCAGCGGGACGAAACTCGCCGATACCGTAAACTCGCCGTACGGGATAGGCTGCGACATCGTGTTCGGATCGGTCGCATCCATTGTGTAGTCTACCGACTGACCTTCCGCACCTGTCACAGTGAATTTGTCGAGCTTATATCCTTCTTCCGGGAAAGCTTCCCATACGATAGGATCTCCAGAATAAAGGCCTCCGTAAGAGGGGCCAATCTGACCATGTTCCTGCTGGTACTTGCAAATCAGAGTCGCCTTTCGATTATCCATAATCGTAATAGTTTTTTCCTGCACAATGCCATTATTGGCGCCACCTGTAGGTGTCCATTTCAATGTCAGACTGATCGTGCCGTTTGCTAGAAACCAGTTAACTACTGCACTTTTTTTATCGCTACTGATGGTCGCAGCATTTTCTGGATTAACCGAGGTAATCTCACCACGGAATCCATATAGCTGTAGCAGTGAGTTCTTTGCTGTTTTATCAGGTTTTATTTCTCGTTGGCTAGCACTAAGGGCATATTTCAGAACATCCGGTCTCATCACAACTTCTTCTGTTACTGTTTCTGAAACAGGATAAGAAAGCGAGTAAAAGGGACACGAATCTTGGATGAAATATAACCTGTAAGTTACGTCGTCTTTGCCTGGTTTCGAAATGGTGAGGTCATACACATGAGTGGTGCTCTTAATTTTAACTGTTTGGTTTATTGTGACATCGCTGTCTACACCCTCCAGTTGGGCTGCTTTTATCAACTTATGCGCTCCATAAAACACAACAGTTTTTGTTTTATGGTCAATAGCGTTCGTAGTAGCTTCACATATTATATTGTCACCGTTTTTTAGAATAAGCTTTGTAAAGTTACACCAGTCATCTTCGCTTTCCGCAAAAACATTGATAGAAAAAACTGATAATAGTATTGCTGCTATCAAAAGCAGAGTCACTGTCCTTTTTTTCATAGACCTCCTCTTTTCTGATACAAGGGGGGAGGGCAACACTTTTGCACTGCCCTGCCAGGCATTATTTCATGTTCTACTCAGTGTTGCTGGTGTTTAGTTGAACGAATCGCTGAACGACGAGACAAAGCCCCACACAATGGTATCGCCGTTCTGCAGGACGTAATTGCTGGCGCCTGTCATTGGCGTTTCGCCATTGACCTTGTACATCCAACCAGCCGAACCGCCTGCGGTCAGACCGCCGATGCCGGTGACATACGCACCATAGCTGCTATTCGTGTAATCGACGGTGATATTGGCCGTAGAAGCCGTTGCAAGCAGTGCGTCCATGACCGTCTTGCCGCTGTCGAACGTCACATATACCGTGCCGGTGCTGCCGATGCTCGCGGCGCGCATTGCAGCCTGAAGTGCTTCAGCCTTCGCAGGATCATTTGCATGATCCGTGTTGAAGCGGAGCGAAACCGTGATGGATGCGCCGCTCTTTGTCACAGCCATGTAGTAGTTGCGGCTCATGGAACCGTTCGTGACAGTGATCGTTTTGTTCGAGTTTGTCATATTCAGCGTGTAGCTGCCGTCCGTATTTGCGGTAATGCAGTTACCGGAAATGGTCGTGCCGCTGGGCAGTGCCGCATTCAGCGTCAGCGCACTGAGATTAGCATTTGTATCCCTCAGCATAGTGCTGGCCGTGTAGGCGATGCCGGTCCAGCCGTCTTCATAACCAGAGTTGCCGATGTTCGGGTTCTGGACATTAACTGCACTATTGGTAACCGCAGAACCGTTAACGGTGAAGGTTACATTCAGCGGATCGTTGCCATCGATACCTACAATGCCGCTTTTCAGACCGGCCGCAAAGTGGTAAACGGTCCCGTCAACTGTTACGTCGCAGCACTTGTTGAATAGGTCAACAGTCGCGGAATAGGTTCTTTCAGTTTCGTCGTAGTCAAAAACGACCCCGTCTGCGGTAGGAACGCTATCTGCCGCAAACATGATATCTGCATTCCGCAGGGAATACTCGGATTTTGAACAACCACCTGCACCTGTGAGGGTCGCTCTTACATAGATTTCGCCGTTGACTGTGTCAATGCTTGCGGCTTATCCGTTGATTCTTGCGCTGGTGATGCTGCCGCCGTCTCGTGCAAACGCCGTGATACTCAAACTGAGCACCATAACGAGAGCCAGCAGCAGAGCAGTCAATCTTTTGAAGTTTTTCATCTTGATACGCTCCTTTTTATCATTTTACCCCATGTTAGACAGCTTGGATGGGGCAGTCCAAGCCGCCCGCAATTTTAGAAAAATGGAACGTAGGATTGCGAAACCTACGGTGTGCCCAAGCAAAGATTGATATACAAAGCTTGCTATGCTTTTGGATTTCCCCGGTTCCGCGTTCCCGGCTCAAAACCGGCGATATCAAGCAAGTCGGAAAATGACACGCTGGGCGCTGCGCAGGGCGGTCACGCCATCGCCAAGCCGCTTTCTGTGCAGCTGTGCTGTTCGCAGATGTCCGTATTTTATTGTTTTTAGGGCTGGCTTTGGCTTGCTGCGGTAAAGCAGCATACGAAAAAAACAAAGCGCCTAACCGGAAGCATATTACGCACCAGTGCGCCGCGATTCCTCACACATGGTGCAAAAATGCAAAAAGGCCGTGGCAGAATCTAGTTCTGCCACGGCCGATGTTTCCGTGCCCAATTTGCGCTCTGGAGGCGCCCACGCATCACCAAGTCTTCTGGCTCATGCAGCCGGGCGCGGCAGAAAACCTGCCAAAAACGCCCCGCGCGGCTTCCTGCCTTCTCATGAGCTCCCGCCCACAATGGCCGCCTTTCAGCGCAAAGCCGCGCAGCTGCAAATACAGCTACGGGGTAAGCCCCGGATTCTCACCGGGTTCCTTTTATCCCCCCGCCACGCAGTGCAGCAACGAAAGGGATGATGATACGACGTATTTCTTTTACTATGTCCAAGATACCACAGCATCGCACAATTGTCAATAGCTTTTTGTGTATCTTCGCGGCATCTTAACAACTGTCCCCCAAATAATTCGCTACAGTCGAACCGAGTTCGGCAGCATTTTTCGGTTGTCAAACCGGCGCGAAGCGAGTATAATAAAAAATAAACGAAACTCGCAAAAGGAGGCGCGCGCGTTGGAAACACAAGCGGGAAAAATTCTGGTCTTCGACTCCGGCCTGGGCGGCCTGAGCGTCCTGCGGCAGCTGCGCAGGCTGATGCCCCAGGAGAATTTTCTCTATTTTGGCGACTCCGCCTTCGCCCCCTACGGCACGCGCCCGACCCAGCAGGTCCGCAAGCTGACCCTCGCCCGCATCGGCGAATGGATGGACGGCGAGACGAAGGCCGTCGTCATTGCCTGCAATACCGCCACCGCCGCCGCCATCGAGACCCTGCGCCAGGCGTACCCGCGCCAGATCATCATTGGCGTCGAACCGGCCCTCAAGCTGGCCGCGGAGCGCTTCCCCGGCGGCCGCATCCTCGTCATGGGCACAGAGGTCACCCTCCGGGAGCAGAAATTCGCCACCCTGATGGAGCGCTTCACGCCGACCCACCAGATCGTCAAGGTCCCCTGCCCCGGCCTCGTCGAGTGCATCGAGCAGGGCCAGCTGGAGGGGCCGGCGGTTGACGCCGTCCTCGCCCGCTGTCTGGGGCCGCACCTGCACGAGCCGGTGGACGCCGTCGTCCTGGGCTGCACCCACTATCCCTTTGTGCGCCGCCAGATCGCGCGCCGCGTCGGCGCGGACGCCGCCATCTTCGACGGCGGCGAAGGCACCGCCCGGGAGACGATGCGCCGCCTCGCCCAGCGCGGCCTGCTGCGCCAGGGCGGCGAAGGGTCCGTCACGCTGCGAAACTCCCGCAACACGCCGGAAATCCTGGCCCTCTCCCAGAGGCTGCTGGACCTGCCCGCGCTCTAGGGCGCTATCCACAAAAAATTCCCCGCCGCCGGAGAGCCCATTCCAGGCCCCCGGCGGCGGGTTTTTCGATCCGATCCGGCGCCCGCAGAGCGCAAAAACGCCGGGCGGCGCAAACAAACATTGCGCGCCGCCCGGCGTTTGCCGTTCTTATTTCAGGAGCAGCAGGTCAATCGCCAGCGTCAGGATGATAAAGACGATCGCGATCCACTTCGTCGCTCTGGAGAGCTTGGCGTCCATCGTTTTGGCGTTGCCGCGGCTCATAAAGGACTCGCCAGCACCAGCGATCGCGCCGGATAGGCCAGCAGATTTGCCGGACTGCAGCGTCACGACCAGCGTCAGCGCGACTGCCGACAGGGCCTGGATGATGAGTAAGATCGTTTTCAAAGTATCCATCGTATTCCTCCAAAATGCCGACCGCCCTGCGGCATGGCCCGGCAAAAATCTTTCGTATTCGCTCAAAAAGCACTGCTATTTTAGCATGTTTTCCCGCGGGAATCAAGGCTTATTTTCAAAAAAGCCGCCCCCGCCGGGGATTTTTTGCATTTTTTACTTTGTGGCCCAATTGCCTGTCGCGGCGCAGGTCAGATAGGCGTTGATGAAGCCGTCGATATTGCCGTCCATGACGGCGTTGATGTTCGTGACCTCATAGCCCGTGCGGGTGTCCTTGGCCAGGGTGTAGGGCATGAAGACGTAGGAGCGGATTTGGCTGCCCCACTCGATCTTCTGCTGCACGCCCTTGATATCCGAGATCTTCTCCAGGTGCTCCCGCTCCTTGATCTCGATGAGCTTCGACCGCAGCATCCGCATACAGTATTCCCGGTTCTGGAATTGGTCGCGCTGCGTCTGGCAGGAAACGACGATGCCCGTCGCCTTGTGGATCAGGCGGACTGCCGAAGATGTCTTATTGATGTGCTGGCCGCCTGCGCCGGAGGAGCGGTAGACCTGCATTTCGATATCCTCCGGGCGGATATCGACCTCCATGGAGTCGTCGATCTCCGGGATGACCTCGACGGCGGAGAACGAAGTATGCCGCCGCCCCGCCGCGTCAAAGGGCGAGACCCGCACCAGCCGGTGCACGCCGGATTCGCTCTTCAAAAAGCCGTAGGCATTGGGCCCCTCCACCAGGATGCTGGCGGATTTCAGCCCGGCCTCTTCGCCTTCGAGATAGTCCATGATTTTATAGGTATAGCCGTGCTGCTCCGCCCAGCGGGTGTACATCCGGTAGAGCATCTGGCACCAGTCCTGCGCCTCCGTCCCGCCAGCGCCGGCCTGGAAGGAGACCAGGGCGTTGTTGGCGTCGTATTCGCCGGTCAGAAGCGTCTCCAGGCGGGCCTGCTCCATGTGCTCTTCCAGGGTGGCGTAGCCGTCGCGCAGCTCGCCCAGCATGGAGTCGTCATCCTCCTCCAGGGCCATCTCGCAGATCGTCATCAAGTCGTCCCACGTGGCGCACATTTTTTCGTAGCGCTCGCATTTTGTCTCCAACTGGCGACATTTGCGGACGATCTCCTGGGATTTCGACGGGTCATCCCAGAAGCCCGGCGCTTCCTGCATCGCATGGTAGCGCTCAAGTTCGTTTTTCGCGCCTTCGATATTCAAAGACTGCCCCAAATCATCCAGCTTCGGGCGCAGATCGTGCAGCTTTCCTTTGTATTCTTCAAATTCGATCATACTATCCTTCTCTTTCCTGCTTCATTTCTTATTAGTATAAAATAAAAACGCCCCGCTGTAAAGAGAAATCCACGAATTTCTTTCCCGCCGCGCCCAGAATGCGTCCTCACCGCGCGCTGACGCAGTATTCCTCCTCCGCAAAGATCAGGTCGTCAATATCCCCCGCCTCGCAGCCGTTACAGCCGAATCCGTGCTCCATCTCGCTCCCCCCTTTTGCCCTGCAGCATAATAGTAAGCCTGCGCCCGCTCCCCGCCCCGCAAGTCGGGCAAAACGGCGCACAAAAACGTCCCGCCCCGGCATCGCCTCAGTCTCACGGCGCCAGCGCGGGCAGTTTTTTCGCCCACAGGTCAGTATATGCATCTGCCTGCAAAAAAGCACGGGATTCTTGACAGGCAGCACAATATTGTTTATAGTAATGTATGCACCGCACCCCACACCGCCGCTTTGGCCGGGCGCGCCGGGAAATACCGATCCGCTCCCTTAGTTAAATGGATATAACAAGCCCCTCCTAAGGGTTAATTGTCAGTTCGATTCTGGCAGGGAGTGCCACACCGCCGCAAGCAGCCATGCTTGCGGCGGTGTTTTGCACCCCTGACTGTGCAATGCGCCCTGCTGCCAAATTTTTGGCGGCAGGGCGCATTGTATTTCGGGGCATCGCACTTTTCTTGGCGCTTACCGGTTGCGCCGGTAGCCTGCTTCGTCGCGGTATTCCGGGTGGGCTTTGCAGTAGTCGTCTTGGTCACCGCAGATGGCGTAGTCGCACTTGCAGCCGTTGGCGCAGGTCGTCTTGCGCACCAGGCAGGCGTGGAGCAGCTCCATGGAGGTATAATCCGGATTGCAGAGAGCGGGCATGACCTCCTGCAGCCCATGCCGCGCGGCAAACTCCGCCGCGGGGCAATGGGTAAACTCATAATAGATCGGCCCGTCCTTTTGAAACGGGGCGACGTGCATCTCATAATCCCCCCACCGGTCGCACTGCTTTTTGGCCCGCCGGAAGGCGAAATACAGCAGCCGCTTAAACAGTGGCCGGTTTACATCCACAAACGTCAGCTTGCGGAAGGACGGCAGGAAGAGCGCCCCTTCCATCTCCTCGATCTCCCCCAGGCTGGTGACCCCCCGGCAGATGACATAATAGGCCATCAGCGCGATGCAGTCATAGGTGCCGCCGGGGCCGTTGTGAAAATTCTTTTTCCCGCCCAGGTCTGTCCGCCAGTCGGAAAGGAATTCGACATACTGCTGCTGCACCCGCGTCCAGACTGCCTCCCGCTCTTCCAGCGGGTAATGCAGCGCAATGCGGCTCTGGATCTGCTTCTTGCAAGGCTTGGAATAGAGCACATGGCAGGTTCTATCAAATTGCAAAGCTTTGTCTTCCATCGTTCCACCTTCTTTTCTTCGATCGCACGGCAATCCGATCACTGCACCAGTTAGTTTCCGCTAACTGGTGCATTCAAAAAAAGCCGCCCACCGGCAGCCGCGCGGTCTTCTGTATCCAGTTTTCAGAATGCGGCGCTCCCGCATTCCTCGGTTTTCTCCATTATAAACGCGCCCAGCAGGCTTGTCAAGCCCGGCGCGCAGGCCGGGCCAAAAGGCGGCCTGCGCGCCGGGCAGCAATTGCCCTCATGCGTCTGCCTTTCTCTTGCTTCTCTTTTTCGGCAGCGGCACGATCTCTTCCAGGATGCTGACCACACGCCGGGTCAGCGCTTGGTCTTCAATATCCAGAATATACTGGGGCTTTGCACCGGGATATGGCGCGTCTTCCGGCGCGCCCTGCAGCAGCGCCGCGACCTCCGGCAGTTTTTTGACAAACACCGTGTTATCGCACACGGTCAAAACCGGCTTCCCATTGCAATAGACCAGATACTCCCCAAACATCTTCTTGCTGCTGATCCCGGAGATCCCCTCCAGCTGCTGCAGGACAAATGCAAGATATGCTTCCGTTGTCGCCATCGGCATACCGCCTCCTTCTATTTTTCGGCGCGGCCCCCCGCGGTGAAAAAACACGCCGCATCCAAGGCGAGCTGCGTTGGATGCGGCATGATGGATTGTAAACCTGCGCCGCCCGGCCACGCCGAAGCCTGCGCCTATTATCCGCGATTTGTGCGGCAATGTCAAGGCCAAAGCGCCGGGGCGCTCCTGCGCTTACAGCCAGAAGAACAGGGCCCGCGCCGGGTCCAGCGTCTCGCAGTCCAGCAGCGGATAGCCGGGGCAGATGCTGTCCAGCTGCATCCGCTTGGCGCTGTCGCGATAATTGTCCGGCTCGGCAAAGGCGGCAAAGAGCAGCCCGTCATAGTCCTCCGGCATCGTGATGACATAGTGCTTCGTCAGCACGTCCTGCCAGTCCGCCGTCCGCCCGGCCCAGCTGGTAGAGTAGGAAAATTCGACTTCATAGCTTTCGCCATTGTACTCGATGGTGTGCAGATAGGAATTTTCATCCGCCGTCGTATCCTGGTACGCCGTCGCCGCCGTGAGCCAGGTGCCGGTGTAGTAGTCAAAGAGTTCGCTGCTTGTCACCGTGATAAATTCCTTGCTGAAGGTCCCGACAGAGTCCAGAGGGATGTAGCAGCAGGCGTCAAACGTTATGGTCCGGATGCCGTCGCTCGTCTCGTCGCCGTGGGTGATGAGCTCCCAATAGACATCGCCCGTCCCGTAATTCTCGCCCAGCCCGGCATAGCTGGAGACGCCGTCTTCCAGCAGGAAGGTCCCGTCGTCCATCGTGGCGTTGACGGCGATGGCGTTGGCGGAGAAATAGGGCTCCGGCGCGGTGATCTCGTCGGTTTGGTACCAGTATTCGTCCAGCTCGCTGTCGTAGAGCGCGCCGTCGTCGGTCAGAGTCAGGTAGAGGCTCTCGCCGGTGCCATCATAGACCAGCTCGACGCCCTCTTCATCGGCATAGAAGACCCCGGATTCCAGGACCTCTTCCGCCGAGTTGACGAACGTCCAGGTCTCGTCGGCATAGAGATTCAGCCAGCGGTTCCCGCCGTCCTGCCCCCAAAGGCCGGTGTAGTCGCCCAGGAGGCCGCCTACAGACGATTCCTCCGGGATGAAGACGTAGCTGTTATCCTCCTGGTCCCAGTACCAGACGAGCAGTGTCTGGGTGCCGTCGCCGTGGTCGAATTCCAGGGCCACGTCGCTGTCGCCGTCGTCATTGCGGTCGGCAAAGGAGATGTTGCTGTAGGCCACCGCGGCGTCCGGCACGTTCATCGGGTATTCCACGCTGCCGTAGTAGATCTGCTCCTCCTCGTCGTAGTAGAAGGTCGTGTCGTCCTCCCGGACGACGATGCAGACATCGGTATCCGTCCCATCGCGGGTGATCGTCCCATAATCGTCGACGATGCCGGTCGTGCGCCAATCGTCCCCGGCGACCGCATCGTCGGGCGTAGCCTCTTCCTTGCCGCAGGCTGCCAGCAAGCAGACCATCGCGGTCAAGAGCAGGCAAAATGCATTTCTTTTCCAGTTTTTCATAGGTTCCTCCCTTACGCGCATTGCTCCAAACAGAAACGATGCTCTGGTATGATTCTATCATACCAGAGCAGAAGATTGCAGGGTATTAACCAATGGTTAGTTTTTTTGCAGCGCCGCCAGGCGCTGGCGTTTGGTCCGAGTGTCGCCGCCGATCTGCAGCTTCGCGTAGATCTGGTTCACATACTGCTTGACGCTGCCCTCGGAAAGGCAAAGCTGGGCAGCGATCTCCCGGTTCGTGCAGCGGGCGGCGATCAGCGCGGCGATGGCCGCTTCCCGCTCCGTCAGCGCCGCCAGGGCCGCCGGGCGTTCGTCCGCAGCCCGCAGCGCGGCGCACCGGGCCGCGTGGGCCGCGCCCAGCTGGGCAACGCGCTGCAAAAATTCCCGGTATGGGCTCGGCCAAGGCGCCGCCAGCAGCGGCGCAAGATAGCCGTAGTTTTCGACAAAGGGCAGCAGCAGTTCGTCCGGCAGCGCCAGATCTAACGCGCTGGTCAGCGCCGCCCGGGCATCGTCCAGCTTTCCCAGCTGCGTCAGCGCCGCGGCGGCCTGGATCTGTACATGCAGCGCCACAAGGCAATAGTGCAGCCCCTGGCACTGGCCCAGCAGCGCATCCCGCCCGCCCAGGACCTTAGCATACGCCCCCTGGGCAAGATAGACCTGGTTCTCGATCAGCGCCATCATCGGCTTGCCGGGGGCCAGGAAATGGACCGTCTCCAGCTGGTGCAGCCGGAAGAGGGCCGGTATCTTTTCCGGCAGACCCAGCAGCGCATAATAATACGCGCAGGTCGCAGAAAAGAGGTTTACCCACGCCACATTGTGCTGCCGCCGCAGCAGCGCATTCTGGCTGGCAAAATCTCGGCGCGCCGCAGCCTTGGCGCACAGAGAGAGCCGCCAGGCCAAAAAATCGCAGCACAGCGCCATATTCTCATTACCGCCGACCTGGGCATAGGCCTGCTCCAGTGCGATCTGCGCATCGCAAAACCGCCCCTGCAAAAATGCCGCCTCGGCCCGCATCACCTGCTCCGCGCCGCGGCCGTGGCCGTCTGTGATCTTATAATAATGGGGCATACACGCGTCCATCTCCGCCTGCTCCCGCGCCAGGCCGCCGTGGGTCCGGTGGAACATCATCAGCACCGACGGAGAGCCGAACGTCCAGCCGCCGCTGTTGCGGATGCTGATGGCTGGGCGCGTCATCCGGGCGCTGGCGCTGGTATGCAGGCGGCTCATCGCGGAAATATCGTTGTAGCAGAGAAAGCTCCGGATGAGATCGCACTCCCCTAACAGATGATCCCGCTCCTCGGGCGGCATCGACGGCTGCGCCGCCAGGGCCGCTTCAAACTGCCCCTGCAGCGCCAGCATCTCCGGAATGCGCCGCCAGTTGAACATGCAGCGCATCAAAACCAGGATGGCCATGGGATGTGCGTGCAACGCAGCAGGCGGGCAGGCATCCAGGCAGGCCAAAACCTCCTCCGGCCGGACAGACGCCAGCAAGATCCCCGCATCCGCTTCGACGACGCGGAGCATCCGGTCAAAATTCCCGCTGCGCCGGTATGCCGCCAGGGCGTGCAAATACTGGCCCCTGGCTTCGTACCAGGCGCCGTAGCGGTCCAGATAGGCCCGCTGCCGGGCCTGCGGCAGGCGGGAAAACGCCTGGCTGGCGCAATCGCGCAGCATATGGTGGAACCGATAGGTCTCGCCGTCGGGCAGTTGGGTCACGAAGGCGTTTTCCGCCGTCAGCGCCGCCAGCAGGGCCTGCGTCTCCGCCGCCCCGGTGATGGCCTGGGCCATCGGCGCCGTAAATTCATCCGCCTGGGCCATAACGGCTAAGAATTCCTGCTGCTGCGGCGGCAGCGGGTCGATCATCGCGTCAAAAAACAGGGCCGCCATATCCCCCTGCCCCACAGGCAGTGCGCCGTGCTCCGCCAGCGCCCGCAGATACAGATAGACGGCGGAAAACCAACCCTCGCTGGCATGGAGCAGCCGCGCCGTCTCCTCGCTTGTCAGGACGGCGCCGCAGCGGCGGGCATAGGCCGCCAGCTCCGTGCCTGTCAGCCGCAGCTGCGCTACCCCGATGCGGCAAGCCCGGCTGCCCAGGCGCAGGATCGCCGCCCCAGGCAGAAAATCGTTCCGGCTGGCCAGGATCAGATGGATATGCTCCGGCAGGCGGCTGGCAAGCTGGCAGGCAAATTCTGCCACCCGCGCGTCCCGCAGCAAATGCAGATCGTCAATGAAAAGATAGCACGGCCTGTCGCCGCCCAGCTCATAGCAGAGGGTCTCCGCCAGGAGCCCAGCTCCCACGGCATCCTCCGGGCAGGCGTAGTCGTTAAGAAAAGAAAAGCCTGCGTGGGCAAACGCCCGGCGCACGCTGCTCCAAAAAATCGCCAAATTCTCCGAATAGACATTGACACGGAGGACGATCGCCCCCGCCTTTTTGGCCTGCTCCTGCAAATACCAGGTGACGGCCGTCGTCTTCCCATAGCCCATCGGGGCAACGACCGCCGTCAGGGCGCAGTGGGCAATGGGCTGCAGGCACGCCTGCAGCCGGGCGGAGATATAGACAGTATTCTGCTTCCAGCTTCCTCTGGTCAAGGCGTCGCCGCCCCCTTTCTGCTTTCACATCGCGCCGCCCTGCGGCAAATCTAGCCGCTGGCACACGCCGCGCTGCACCGCGGCAGCATAGACGGCCCACCCCGGCAGGCAAGACGCCAGCGCCTTCGCCTGGGCAAGCTGCTCCGGCGTCTCGACCTGGTTGACGACGACAGTCCGCGTCAAGCCCTCCTGCCGAAGCACCGCCGCAATATCGCAGGGCCGGGCCGGGTCCTCCGGCTGCCGCCCCGCCAGGGCGCAAAACCGGGCCGCCCGATGGGCAGCCTCGCCAATGGGGCGGTCAAAACCCGTCGCGCCGACGAGTAAAATGCACTGCCCCGCTTCTGCCGGGATCACCGGCTCGTGGGCCAGATGCGCCTTGAGGGGCAGATGCTTAGAGCCGTCCGCCTCCACCAGCACATAATCCGCCAACCGGCACAGCGCAGCAAACGGCAGCGCGGGCGCGGCCAGCTTGCCCTGCTCCGCCGCTGTCCCAGCACAGACGACACCGTGCACCTGCAGCAGTGACGCCAGCGCCGCTTCGTCCGCGCCGGTGTAGAGCGGCAGCGACGGCGGCAGGATCCGGGTCGAGGTACAGACGAGCACCCGCCCCGGCAGCTCCCCGGCAAGACGCAGCAGCAGCGACGTCTTCCCGCCGCTGCCGATAATCGCGCACAGCCCCGGCTCGATGCCGAGCGCCGCCGCCATCGACCGCTCCGCCGCCATCAGAAATTGTATACCACGCCATCCGGGTACGGATAGGCGGGGAACATCTCCAGCTTGAATTTATTCAAGCGATGCCGCCGGTCGATCTCGGTGCGGATCTGCGCATCCTCGCAGACACCGGTGCGAATATACCGGTCCAGCACGGCGTAGGTAAAGCCGAGGTTTTCCTCGTCCGTCTTGCCGCACAGGCCGTCGATGGGCGTTTTATCGACAAAGCAGCCCGGCAGTCCCAGCGCCCGGCCTACGGCGCGGACCTCCTGCACTGTCAGATGGGAAAGCGGGCTAAAATCCCCGGCAGCATCGCCGTAGCGGGTCGAATAGCCGACCCAGTCCTCGGAGAGATTGCAAGTATTGGCCACCCGGCCATTCCGGCACTGGGCGACGCCGTACAGGACTGTCATCCGCAGCCGCGGGGCAAGATTGCACCGGGCCTGCTCCGTCACGCCCTGCATCGCCGCGTCCAGCGTGCCGAACATCGCCGCATAGGCGTCCGCAATGTTGATCTCCACCTGCCCGATCTCCAGCGTCCGGCACAGGTCCCGGGCGACGTCGATATCCGCTTGGGTACCGTTGGGCATCAAGACCCCCAGCACCCGCTCCCGGCCCAGGGCCTTTGCGCACAGCGCCGCAACGACAGAGCTGTCCTTCCCGCCGGAGATGCCGACGATCGCATTGCAGTCCGGCCCATTTTCCGCAAACCAACGCTGGATCCACGCAACGATCTCACCCGTCACTTTTTTTGCATCAAATTTTGCATCAAACTCCATGCTGTCTCCTCCCACCAGCGTCCAGCGCCATTTTCCGCGCTGCCAGATGCTGCCATCACAGACGGCGCGTCTTGTTGTTCTCTTTGTTTGTTATCTTACCATGCTTTCCCCCACTTGACAAGTCAAAAGCACACAAAAGGGCCTGCTCCAAAAGGAGCAGGCCCAATTCACATCTTATCGTGTTGCTGATGAAATTACTTCTTCAGCAGCTTGTCGATCTCGGCGAAGAATTCGTCGCGGCCGGGGATGATGGATTCGTAGTACAGCTTGCCATTCATGTACAGGGACGGCAGCTGCTTGACGCCCATCTTCTTGCAGCGGGCAATGCCTTCGCGGGTGCAGTACTTGTACTCGTGGCACTCGATCTTGTCGCCATATTCCTTGATGGCATCTTCGACGGTCGCCCACATGTAGCCGCAAGCGGCGCACTGGACGGAGTCGAGGGTCATGGCTTCGATCAGCGGCTTCTCCAGGTGCTCGTAGTCGGGCATCTCAACTTCGAAGTCGTCACCGACGGATTCGTAGTTCTTCAGCATCTCGCGGAACTTCGGAATGTCTCTCGCGGCTTCTGCGACAGCGATGCCGTTCTCAATGGGAACGTCGTACGGCATGTCGCAGCCCGGAGCGATGACCAGGTTCCGGGGATCGACGCTGTCAACCATGTCGACAACATACTTCATGTTATCCTGCTGGTTGCCGAAGAGCATCGTCGTCGTCAGCGGGATGTTACCACCGATGGTGATGTTGTACTTGTCGGTGATCTCCTTGCCGGCCGTCATCGGGATGTTCTCGTCGATGGAGATGCCATCGGGATGCGTCTGGCACATGACTTCCAGGTTCCGCATTGCGTTGCCGCAGACGAAGAATGCGGACTGCAGGCCCTTGGCGCGGATGTAGTCGAAGAGCTCGGTGTACGGCTCAGACATAAACGTGGTGAAGTGCTTCGGGGAGATCTGGGAAATCAGCGGGTCGACCGGAGCGATCATGCAGCAGCCAGCTTCGGCGTACATGTCGATCATGGCCTTGCCCTGCTTAACGCAGAATGCCATCAGCTTCTTGACCTGTTCGGGGTTCTTCTTCATGTCCATGAAGAGCTTCGTGCCGCGCAGATGGGAAGCCAGGGTGAACGGACCGCAGAACAGGCCATACAGTGCCGTCTCATCGCCGACTGCTTTATACATACGGCGGGCCGCTTCCATAACAACCGGGATACGGCCATCGTTGGGGCCGACGACCTTGTCGGGAATCTCTTCGGTGTTTTCCAGGGGGTGGGACGTGACGCTGGGCGGGTTGTCATCGGCCCAGATCAGTTCGCAGCCCAGGATCTCAGCTTCCAGCTGCAGATCGAATGCGATGGGCTGGCCATCGGGGCGGTACAGGCGGTGGACTTCCATCAGGCACTCAACGAGCTTGTCGGCGTCCTTCAGAATCTCCGTTGCGGTGTAGCCCTTGAATTTTGCGGCATGGATACCAGCATAGGGCACCCAAGGCGGGCGCTCGGTCTTCTCATGGCGATAAGTGGCCTGGATCAATTCTTTACCGGTCATTCTTTGCATCCTCCATATTTGTAAAATATATACTTCTGTTCCCCACCGGCCAACATCTCCGACGGCAGAAGTGATTCTCCTCCGCTGCGATTCCTCATCTCAGCTAACTATATAATACCACAAAGCGAATAGGGAATCCATATGGTAAGCTTGACAATTTTTGACAGTTTTGCTGACGAAAAATCTGTTATTCATGACGAAATTATCCAAACTGTTCAGTTGTTATTCCGTTATCAGCGCTTACGTTCGCAATTGTCGTACGAAATGCAATCCTGCCGCACCGTAGCAAAGCGGTGCGGCAGGTCGACTTTTCTTATTTGGGCAGACGCATCGGTGTCAGTGCCAGGTAATCCTCCAGCGTGCCATCGTTCAGGCAGCACTCGATGATCTGTCGGCCCAGCGGGTCCAGCTCGTCCGTCAGGAACTGGCGGATCTCCTGCTTGAAGAAGTCCGTCAGGATCTTGGCGCCGGCATCGTAGCCGTCCTCGCCCAGCTTGGACTGGGTCTCGGGGCGCAGGAACGTGGGGCGGATATACTGGTTGTTGAGCTTCAGATCCTGCATGGCGTAGCCAAACAGCGGGCATCTAGCCGGGGTGACATGGCGCTCTTTCACGACGCCGGACATCCGCGCCAGGTACTCCCGGACGACCCATTCGCCCATGAAGCCGATGTTATAGCAGCCGATGTGCTGGTTTGGGATCAGCACGTTCAGCGTCTTCGGCGTGGCCAAGATCTGCCGCAGCAGCAGATTGGCTTGGGTGACCTTTTTACCCGTGGCAAAGGGCCAATAAGAGCCGACACCTTCGGACTTCATGCCACCGCCATCGACGATGGAGGGGTTTTTAAACCCGCGAGGCGAGACCAGACGCCACAGCCAGGCCAGGCTCTGGGGGATGACATGGAGCATACCCATGACGCCGTAATTCGGATTCTCCCGGGTCGACGGCGGCATTCTGACGCCGAAGCTGCGGACATCGACAGCCTGGGGCTCGTCATCCGGGACGATATTATCCAGCATCATTCTGGGGATAATGACTCGCGGATTCGTGCACAGCTTGCCGGTGGATTCCTTGGCGTGCTCCCAGATCAGGCAGGTCGCACCGGGCATTGCGTCCATATTGAAGAATTCCAAGGGGCGCTTGGGGTGGATGGAGATCTTTTCATAGACGGGGTTGTTGCCGTAGGCCGTCATGCCGTCCATCCGCAGGAACCAGCCGCTCTCGGCGTCCTTGATCATCAGCTTGCCGACCTCCGGGTCCTGGTACTTGCTGTAGGCCAGAGCCATATCGTCGGCGATGGGGTAAATTTTCGATGTGTCGTTCAGCGTCATATAATACTGCTCGCCGCTGAGCACGTGGGTGCCGATCAGGATCCGGCCGTCGTCCTCCCGGTGCGGGTCCTCCAGCATTTCGCTCTTGCCGCCGCCGGATGCGCCTTCGTGCATGAAGACCGTCTCGCTCTCGTACGGCGTCTCGACCTTGGCAGCCGAAGCGTGGCAACAGACCCAGCCTTCCTGCTCGCCGATGTCCAGCAGGATGGAGAAGACGCCCTTCTTGGCCGAGGGGCCGGGGTAGAGATTATAGGCAAAGACCTCGTGCAGGTCCTTGCTGCGATTGTGGACGACGACCTGCTTGCCGTCAAAATGCGTGTGCCGGAACGGCGGCGCGACATAGATGATCGAACGGGGCTTAAAGGGCTCGGCGATATCCAGCACGCTGATAAAGCCCTGCATATTGGCCAGGGCCGAAGCGAAGAACGCGGCGTTGCCCGGGCAGATCATCAGGCTCTCGTAGCCATAGCGGCGGTCGCCCGCCCGGAAGGGCAGCAGAATGACCTGCTGGGTGGAGAGCCAGTCCAGCGTCTCCTGGCGCACCGGGGCAAAGTCCGTACCGAAGCGCGCTTTGTAGGTGGGCTTGTCCGTCGGCAGATCGTCGCCGATGACCATGCAGTTGGGGTCGCGGCGGCGCATATAGTCTTCCATAAAGTTGACGGCCGCGCCGTTCTTGCAGCGGATGACCTCCGCCTCTTTGACCGTTCTGCCGCCGATCTGGTAGACAACGTCATACCGGGCCGTATGGGTCGGGCCGTAGACCATCTCGTCCAGCTCGTCCTGCGTTTCGGCGTAGGCAATGCAGCGGCATTTTTTCAGCGCATCGCTGACGTCCTGCGGCAGCACAAATTTATCAAAATAATCGTCTGTAAACATGTTCCATTCCTCCTTGGGCGGCACTGGGCACCCCAGGAAGGATGCCGCGATTCTGCCACGGTATCTACTATACCGGATTTTCCCAGATATTGCAAGTCGGAATTTGGAAATTGCAAAATTCCCCGTAAAAAAACAGGCGCCCCCTGCTAAAATGCAGTGAAGGCGCCTGCTTTTTGCACTTTTATGTGAAACCGGATCTCACAACGCCAAGTACTTGGCCCGCTCGCCGCCAATATACTTCGGCCGCGTCCGCGCACAAAGTAAAATGGCCTCACCCAGATGATCATCTGGCAGCCGGACCGGCACCGCTACATGCTTCAGGTGCATCCCGATGAGCGTGCCGCCAATATCCAGGCCCGCGTCCGCGCGAATCTCCTCCACAGCGACAGGGTCCTCCATGGCCGCATACGTGACCGTGGCAAAGGACCCGCCGGCATGGGCGTGGGGCACCGCGTTGACGATCTCATAGCCCCGCTGCTCCGCGACGGCCCGCTCCAGGATCAGCGCCCGGTTTAAGTGCTCGCAGCACTGGACCGCCAGCTGGATGCCCCGGGCCTGCAGCTCGGGATAGATCCCGTCCAGCACGGCCTGCGCCAGCTCCAGGCTGCCGCCCTTGCCGATCCGCACCCCGGCGATCTCGCTGGAGCTGCAGCCAATGACCAGCAGCTGGCCGCGCCGCAGCTTTGCCGCGTCGATCAACTCGAGAATGATTTTTTTTGCTTGGCTTGTTAAATCCTCATGCATATAATTGAACCTTCTTCCACATCGGCAGTTTGCTTAACGCATAATATAATACCATACCAAGCACCACGCCGACAAGCCCCTGGGCAATATTATTGGGGATGGAAGCCAAAGCGGCCTTTGCTTCGCCCAGGAAGAGGGTCTCAAACGTCCAGTAACCGGCTGCCATCCAGAGCTCTGCGACCAGGCTGGCAAGGATCTTTTTCCAGACCTTGTCGCCGCCGCGCTTGCTCATGGCCTTCCAGAGCAGCGCCGCGATAACGGCGATCAGGCCCTTGATGATCAGCGTCGCCGGGGCGTAAAACGCGTAGCCGGAGATGATATCCGCCAGCATGGAGCCGATGCCCCCGGCGACCGCGCCATAGAACGGCCCGAACAGGAAGGCGCTCAGCAGGATAAAGCCGTCGCCCAGATTCGTATAGCCGACCATCGTCGGGATGCGGATGAGCATCGTGGCCACGCAGACCATGGCGGTCAGCATCGCGGTATAGGTCAGCTTCAGTGTCTTTTCCAGTTTCATGTTTTGTTCCTCCTTGTGGTAGGATCTCTTTTCCTCACCCCGCGTCCCGGGGCAAATTTTGTCGCTTTCGATCCGTCCCCCCGGTTATATCACAGAACTGATATTAAAAAAAGTCCCAAAAATAAATATTTTTATAGTATCAGAATATTTTGCCGCATGGACGAGGCCCCCGGCGCATACAATGCAGTGATACAGATCCCTGCGGCAAGGAGCGCCCCAGCTCCCAGCATCCCGCAAAAAACCAGACGGAGGAACCAGCATGAACCAACTGCCTGAAGAGACCGCCCTCTCGCTCCCCCACCAGCTGAACCTGGAAAATCGCCAGCAGCTGCATCTGACGGGCATCACCGAAGTCGAAAGCTTTGATGAGACCGCCGTCATCCTGCACACAGCCGCCGACACCCTCATCATCCGCGGCGAGGGCCTGCATCTGCGCGCCCTGGACAGCGGCAAGGTCGAGGTCGACGGCCAGGTCAGCGCCATCGTCTACGAGGCAGCGCGGCGCACTGGTGGCGGCTTTTTCTCCCGGCTCCTGGGGTGAACCATGGAATACCCAGTCCTGCTGCAGCTGCTGCAGCTGTGCGGCTCTGCCCTCTTTGGCGCGGCGCTCGGCCTGCACTATGATCTCATCCGCCCCCTGCGCCGCGCCCTGCCCCGGCTGACGCCCCTCTGGGATCTCTGGTTCGGCCTGTCCAGCCTGGCGCTGTGCTGTTTGTTCTGCCTGTATCTGGGCCAGGGGCAGTACCATATCTTTATGCTTTTGGGGACAATCTGCGGCGGAAGCCTCTATTTTCTCCTCTGCAGCCGGGCCGTCCGCCGGGCGTTGGCGTGGTGTTTTGACATTTTGTCCCGTCCTTCGAAAAAAATATACTTTTTTCTGAAAAAAGTCTTTTCTTTTGGCAAAAAACGCGCTATAATCTTAATTAAGTATGTACGTGGGGCTCTGCCCCGCCGCAAGCTTCGCCAGAAGGGAGGCGCGGGAGCGTTTGAAATTCAAGAAGTCGTCTCTGCTGGTCAAACTAGTCATTCTGATCGTTCTTGTTTACGCAACGGTCACGCTGGTCTCCCTGCAGAATCAGGTCACGCAGAAAAAAGAAGAATCCGCCGCCCTGTCCGAGCAGGTCGCCCAGCTGCAGCAGGCCAACAACGTCCTGCAGGAAAGCATCGACAATTTGCAGACAAGTGCGGGCATCGAAGCCATCGCCCGGAACAAGCTGGGCTTGGTCAAAGACGGCGAGATCGTCTTTTATGATAACGGCGAATAAAGAAAAGAGAGGATACAAGCACCTTATGGATTACACAGTCGGCTCCATTCTGGAAGGCAAGGTTCAATCCATCGCCAAATTCGGCGCATTCATCACCCTGCCCGACGGGCAGACCGGCCTGGTGCATATCTCCGAGGTCGCAGGCACCTTTGTCAAGGATATTCACGATTTTCTCTCCGAAGGGCAGAGCGTCCAGGTCAAAGTGATCTCGATCGACGCGCCGCACCGCATCAGTCTCTCCATCAAGCAGGCGCAGCCCGACGCGGCCCGGCCCGTCGGCGTGGCAAGAGCGGATGCAAAGCCGCCGGTCCGCCGCCCCGCCCCCCGCAGCCGTACCGCCCCCCAGCCTCAGCGCACCGGGGAGCTCTCCTTTGAGGAAAAGCTCAAAGCCTTTCTATCCGAATCCGACCGTAAAATCGCCGGGCTCAAGCAATACTCCGACCACAAGACAAAGTCGAGAAGAAGATAACCGGAACTGTAACGAGAGATTGCTGCGCGGCAGCAGTCTCTCGTTTTTTCTGCCTTGGATGGCAGATATCTGATAGAATGAGATAGATACAAAAATAGAAACAGAAACAAGGAGCACCCCATGGATCGACCCACTTCCCTTTCTGCCAGGCAGCGCATCCCGGAATGGGATATTCTGCGCACCTGCGCCTTTACCGCCGTTGTGCTGCAGCATGTGCTCGGCAGCTGGGCGCGGCGGCCGGAGATCGGCCAGGCCGGGCGGCTGGCCTGCGCGGCGCTGTTTGAACCGCTGCGCTTTGCCGTGCCGCTCTTCGTCTTTTTATTTGCCTGCGGCCTGTTTCACAGCCGCAGCTTTTCCTATGGCAAGTATCTGAAAAAACGCCTGTGCCAGCTGGCGCTGCCGTATGTTCTCTGGACGGTTTTTTACCTGCTCTACCGCCGCGTCCCGCTGACGCCGGGGAACCTGGTCCGCAGCCTGATCTTCGGTGACGGCAACTACCATCTTTGGTACGTTGTCATGATCCTGCAATTTGTCGTCCTTGCGCCGCTGCTGCTGCAGCTGCGGCGGTGGCTGGACCGGCGGTGGTTTGTCGCCGTATGCCTGGCCCTCTGGCTGGCCTATCTGTACCTGACGCCCCGCTGCAGCGGCCCCGGCCTGCTCGGCGCGATCTTCTTCCGGCGCAGGACGCTGGTCTTCGCCTCCTGGATGGGCTATTTCCTTCTGGGCGCCTGCTGCGGCGCGTATTACGACGCCTTCTGCCGCTTCGTCCGGCGGGCGCTTCCGGTGACGGCGCTGGTCTACGCCGGAGCGCTGGCCGTCGGCATCTGGCGCAGCTGCCGGTATGTCCTTGCCCAGCAGGATGTCACCTTCTCCTGCATGAGCCTGCTCGGCCCGGTCTACGCCCTGTGCATTCTGTGCGGGATCGCCTGCCTGTATGCCATTGCGCTGCGGTGCGGCCGCTGGGGCGCGCTCGCCCGCGTCTGCAGCTGGATCGGGCGGCACAGCTACGAAGCGTATCTGGCCCACGCCCTGCTGATGAACCTGGGCTCGATGCTGCTGCTGCATTTTCTGCCGGCGCAGCCGCTGTGGCTGTTCTACCTGCTGCTCAGCCTCATCACCTGGGCGGGCGCACTGGCCGCCGGGGCCGGCATTGACGGCATTACCGCCCTGGGCAAGCGCCTGAGCAAAAACATTCTGCGAAAAAAGGAGCGCATCTCATGAAACACGTCCTGATCACCGGCGGTTCCCGGGGCATCGGCGCGGCGGCTGTCGCAGCCTTTGCCGCCCGGGGCGATGACGTCACCTTTCTCTATCACCAAAACCACGAAGCCGCCCAGGCCGTCGCCCGCCGCACTGGCGCGACCCCGCTGTGCTGCGACGTCGCCGACGGCGATGCCATCGCCCGCCTGGCCCCGCAGCTGCAGCAGACGGAGATCCTCATCAACAACGCCGGGATCTGCCACACCGGCCTGATCTCCCAGATCACGCCCCAGCAGTGGCAGCGGCTCTTTGACGTGAATGTCACCGGCATCTATCACTGCGTCAACGCTGTCCTGCCGGGGATGCTGGCCCGGCAGGCGGGCTGCATCGTCAACGTCTCCTCCATGTGGGGGCAGGTCGGCGCCTCCTGCGAGGCCGCCTATTCCGCGACGAAGGGAGCCGTCCTGGCGCTGACGAAGGCCCTGGCCCAGGAGCTGGGTCCCAGCCACATCCGCGTCAACGCTGTCGCCCCCGGCGTGATCCTGACGGACATGTGCCGGGACATCGACCCGGCAGTCCTGGAATCCCTCCAGGAAGAGACGCCCATCGGCCGCCACGGTACCCCGGAGGACGTCGCCCAGGCCATGTGCTACCTGGCCGACGCCGCCTTCGTCACCGGCCAGGTCCTCCCCGTCAACGGCGGCTTCGTCATCACCTGACGGGCGCAGCCGTCCGGGCATTTCCCCCAAGACCACAAAACAGCAGCAGGGACCGCATTGTTGTGCGGTCCCTGCTGCATTACTATCTGCCTCTCCTTATTGATTCCCGATCCTCCCAGCACACAAAAAAATCCACCGTAATTCGATCAGAATTACGGTGGATCTCTGGCAAAGAACCCTAACTTTAATAGAAACTATTTTAAGGGGGTGCAACTCAAGGTCGGAGGGGGTGCATTTTCGTTTTAAAGGGGTGCAACCACAGCTTTAGGGGGGGTGCATTACTCTACCAGAATCATGAAATCGACCTCCTTCCGGGCATAAAAATACCACCGGGGATTTTTCCCCGTTGGTATGATAAGAGTGATTTATTTGTAAAGCGACAAAATTGAAGTTGTCAGTCAAAAACGACCGTCCAATTATTGGAATTATACGCATCAAAGCACATTAAAATTTGCTCTTTGTTACATTTTTCCTCAGCTAATAATGGAAGCTCCTCTTTTGAAAAAAATCTGCTTTCCGATGTCTCAATATTTTCGGTAAACTTACCTCCGAGAACTTTGCATAGATAGAATATTTTTACCACGCCATATGCATACGGTGGAGGATTGTGCTTATCTCTGTCCTGAATAGCTATAACCTTTTCAACACGAACATCCAGTCCGGCCTCTTCTTTTGTTTCTTTAACGATATTGTCTGCCGGAGAAAGATTGAATTCGCACCAGCCACCCGGCAACGACCATTTTCCTTTCTCGCATACAAGCAAAATTTTTTCATCGCTAAAAATCGCAGCTCGAGTATCTAACTTTGGTGTTTGATAGCCTTCATCGCCACAAAACAGTCCCTTGATTTTTTCGACAGGTATATCCGCTCTCGTCAACATCATCTCTGCGGATATTTCCCGGATACGTTGATATCGTTCCTTGTCATATATATCATGTCCGTAAAAGAGGCCTGCTTGTGCAAGACTCTGAAGCTCTTTTGCCCATTCGATAATTTGATCCATACTTTATTCTCCCAAAACCGATTTGACATTCAAATTCAAAAATATTATACTATTCTTTTATTATTTTTCAACCCAAAATAGATAACTCCATTACAGACAGAACCACCTCGGAATAATCTCTATTCGATTTACGGGGTTGTTGCAGATAATGTTGGTAATTCCCGGCTTGAATATCGGAAAACCTTCTCCCGTAATCGTCTCGTTTTTGAGTGCGGTATCTTTAAAGCAGATCATTTTCTCACTGTTGATTTCAATATACTTGTCGATGCTTGAAATAAGGCTCATACCGCTGAAACAACCGTAAAACGCACAAAACCCCGCCGCAGAATTGCTCTGCAGCGGGGTTTACTCATGCGCTGAAACAGCCGGAAAGCCTTATTCCAAGCGGTTTTTGGGCATAGAAAAAGCCCACCGTAATTCTATCAAAATTACGGTGGACTTATGGCGGAGAGGAAGGGATTCGAACCCTTGAGACGCTATTAACGCCTACACGATTTCCAATCGTGCGCCTTCGACCAGCTCAGCCACCTCTCCAAAGTGGCGCTGCTCTTAAACTCAGCCCGTTTATGATACTGCAAAACGATGGTTTTGTCAAGCATTATTTCCACTTTTCTGCAAAAATCAAGCCGCAGCAAAATACAGTCCAACGCGTCAACGCGCCGCGGCGCAGCCTCAGCCCGCGTCCATTGCGGCGGCGCAGGCCTGCAGGACGGCGGCGGCGATGGGCGCGCAGGTCGCGCTGCCGGAGCCGCCGTGCTCCACGGCGACGAGAAACGCCAGAGGGTACGCATCATCCTGCACAAACCCGGCAAACATGGCGTTCGGCGTCTGGTCGCCGCCGACCTCCGCGGTGCCGGATTTGGCGCAGACCGTCAGGCTGCCAAATTGCCCCGCGCCGTAGATCGTCTCGACGTTGTTGCGCATCATCTGCGCCAGGCGCTGGGTCGTCTCCGGCTTCAAGCCGTAATCCAGCGTTTTTTGCGACGCCGTATAGGCCGTATGGTCGCCCAGGGTGATCTCGCTGACATAATACGGCGACGCCGTCTTGCCGCCTGCGGCGATGGCGCCCATAAGCGTCATATACTGGCAGGCGTTGATCTGGTCATTGTGCTGGCCGATGCCCGCCCAGGCCAGGTCGCCCTGGGTGGCGCCCGCCAGGTCCAGATTGCCCGCGGCCGTCGTCAGCCCGTCAAATTGCAGCGATGTGGTGATGCCCAGCTTCTCGGCGTAGGTCTCCATGGTCTGGATGCCCAGCTGCTGGGCGATCTGCCCAAAGGCGCAGTTGCAGGACTGGGCCAGGGCCTGGGTGAAGCCGATCTGCCCGTGGACACCCTCGCAGGTGATCTTCTGGCCGCCGACCTCGTAGCTGCCCTCGCAGGTAAAGGTCTGGCTGTCGATATCCGAAATATTCTCAATGGCCGCCGCAGCCGTCACCAGCTTGAAAATAGAGCCGGGAATATACTTGGCATTCAGGAAGCGATTGACATAGACGCCGTCGTACTTGCCCGTCGTGTCCCCCGCCACGTCTGGAACATTGTCCGGGTCATACGTCGGGGAGGTCACGCTGCACAGGATCTCGCCGGTCTTGTAGTTATAGACGCCGATCGTCCCGGCGCGGCCCGCCAGCAGCTGCAGCGCCAGCGCCTGCACATCGGCGTCGATGGTCATCGTCATCCGGCCCGTCCCGGCCTTGGCGCTGCTGACGCCGGTGATGCGGCTGTAGCCGATCATCCGGCTGGCGTAGTGATCCAGCAGCGGCGACGGGATATAGCCGTCCCGGTCGCCCAGCAGATGGATCGTCGCGGCGCGGACCTGGGCATCGGCGTCATAGGCGCGGCCATCTGTAGAATCCAGCAGCGTCTGCCCGGCGCGATCGAGGACAACGCCAGTGTTCAGATTCGACCCGGTATACAGGTGCGGACTGCCGGGATAAGTCACCCACTGCCCCGCGTCCACGACATACCGGACGCAGAATAGTGCCAGCCCCGCCAGCAGGGCAAACGCCAGCACCAGCGCAAATGCGCTGCGTTTGGACACTCTATTCATAATCTCCGCCTCCCTCCGGGCCGCCGTAACCGGCGTCGTAGCCGTCGTAGGCATCGTCATAGCCGTAGCCATCGTCGTAGGCGCTGTCGTAGCCGTCGCCATAGGCATCGCCGTAGTTGTCGTCATAGGATGCGTTCTCGGCGGACTCCGCCTCCTCCGCTTCTGCCCGCAGCTCCTTCTGGGAGGTCAGGCGGATGGCGAAGCTGGCGTTCTGTCGGGTATCGGCCGCCTTGATAAAGGCAAGCAGCCCCCAGGCGGACATCATGCTTGAGCCGCCGTTGGAGACGAACGGGAACGTCACGCCCGTCAGCGGCAGGATATCCACCGTGCCGAACACATTGAGGATCGTCTGCGTCATCAAAATCGTCACCGCGGCGCAGGCGCTGATATTATAAAAGCTGCTGCGCCCCAGCGACGCCGAGCGGACGACGAACGCCGCCAGCGTGACGATGGCCAGCACCATCATGACCGCCACCAGCAGCCCCCATTCCTCCGAGACAAAGCCAAAGACCAGGTCCGTATCCGACGCGGCGACGTATTTGAGCCACCCGTTGCCCAGCCCCAGGCCAAACAGGCCGCCGGAGGCGATGACCATCATGGCCCGGGTCTGCTGGTAGCCCGTCGTCGCGGCGTACTCCCAGACATGGCCCCAGGCGGCAAAGCGCTTGGCGATATATGGCTTGAACCGCAGCGCCAGCACCCCGGCAAACCCCGTCCCGGCGCAGATCAGCGACAGCGTCGCAAAGCTGCCGGACCGCAGGAACGCGATGACCAGGAAGGCGACAAAGAAGATCAGCGCCGTGCCGAAGTCGTTCATCAAGACCAGGCACAGGCAGACAAAGCCGGAATAGCCGATGAACAGGATCAGGTTCCGCTTCGTCACGATCCGCTCCATGGTGGAAGCGCCGGCGAAGATAAAGCAGATCTTCACCAGCTCCGACGGCTGGAACGAGATGCCGCCCAGGGAGATCCAGTTTTTCGCGCCGAATTTCTCCGTGCCGAAGACCAGGTTGAACAGCAGCAGCGCCACACCGGCCGCGGCGGCGATATAGCGGATTTTCTTCGCCCGCTCCAGGTCCCGCAGGGCCCAGCCGATGAACAGGAACAGGAAGATGCCCATGACGGACGCCGCCAGCTGCTTATAGATCGAATCCGGCACCTTGGACGCCACGATGGCAAGGCCGATGGTCGAGAGCAAAAACGCGATGGTCTCCGCTTCGAATCCGTGCCGCCGGGCGAATTTCATCGTCAAAAACAGCAGCCATTGCAGACAGATCAGGATCAAAAAGCCGAAGCAGACGCTGCCGATATAATCGGGGCCCACCGTCGTGACCAGCTGCAGCAGGGCAAGCAGCTGCAGCAGCGTCAGCAAAACCAGCGACAGCCCCGGCGAGATCGTATGCCCGGCCTTCGTCCGGCCCGCCGCCTGCCGCGCCTGCTCCCGCTTGGAATTGGGCACCAGCCGCAGCTCCAGATCCCCCAGGGTGATGACGTCGTTTTCATCAATGGCGACGATCTCCGTCTGCCGCCCGTTGACGCGAACGCCGCCGCGGCTGCCGATGTCGGAGATGGTCCAGCTGCCGTCGTCATAGCGGGTCAAAACCGCGTGGCTCTTGGCGATGGACGGCGTATCAATAACGATATCGCTGCCCCGCGCCCGGCCGATGACATTTTCCCAATGCGTCACCGGCAGCTCCTGGCCGCCGGGCAGAACGAGCCACGCCCAGATCTCCGGCTCCTTGCGGAACGTCAGCAGCGAGATGGCGCACCGCAGCAGCACGAAAAACACCAGCACCGGCAGCAGATACCGCACGACGGAGCCGAAAAGCTGCACGAATTGGTCATTGCCCCGCAGCTCCTCTAAAAAGCCGGTGCATTGGTTCAGAATCTCTGTAAATTTTTCCATAGAGTCCCTCCCTTCCGGGGATCCGCGCCGCCAAGTGGGCGGCGGTGAAGCAAAAGCCCCCAAGGGCCGTCCCTTTGGGGGCTGATCGGTAAAACCCATGGCAGCCCGCGCTGCCCGGCCTTTTTCTGCGTTCTTTTGCAACTGCTTTCGCAGCGGCTCAATCCAGCCCTGCGAAGTCGCAGTCGAAATCATACTCCGGCTCATCTGCCACGGCAGCGTCCGCCGGGGCAGATTCGATCTCGACCTCGTCGTCAAGGTCCAGCACGGCGGCGGCCTTCGTCAGATCTGCCGGGGGCGCAGGCTTTTTGACCGGCCGCTCCAGATCGGAGACGCACTTGATCTTACCATAGCAAGCTGTCTGCACCGGGCGGCCCTTTTTGCAGAGCTTCCGGTTGACCCAGTCGCTGAACAGCGAGTAGAACACCGCAAAAAACGGCACGCCCAGGACCATTCCGGCAAAGCCGAAGATCCCGCCTGCCACGGTGATCGAGACCAGGATCCAGAAGCTGGACAGGCCGACGGAGTCGCCCAAAATATGGGGCCCGAGGATATTGCCGTCAAACTGCTGCAGGCAGAGGACGAAGATCACAAAGTACAGGCACTGCCAGGGGTTGATGAGCAAAATCAGCAGCGCCGACGGCACCAGGCCGATAATCGGGCCGAAGAACGGAATGATATTCGTCACACCGACGATCGCCGCGATTAGCACCGGGTACGGCAGCTTGAGGATCAGCATCCCAAAATAGCAGAGGATGCCAATGATCAAAGAGTCAATGAGCTTGCCGACAATAAAGCCGCCGAAGATCTTATTCGTCCGGGTGCAGACGTCAAAGACCCGGTTGCAGCGCTCCTCCCGCAGGAAGGCGACGGCGATCTTCTTGAGCTGGGCATAGAACGTATCCTTTGACAGCAGCATATACACCGCCGCGACCAGACCGATGAAGAGATTGACCACCGCCCGGACGACGCTGACGACGCCTGTCGTAATGCTGCGGAAGGCTGCCTCAAGATCGAGGTTTTTCAGCCAGTTCTCTACCCATTTATAGACATCCTCCAGCCGCTCCATGCACCAGGCTTCCATATCCGGATTGTCCTGGAAGAGCTTCAGGATCCACTTGCGCAGCTGCTGGTAGTAATTGATGATCGTCTGCGGGTCGAACAGGTTATTTAAGCTCTCGATGATCTGCGGGACGATCATATAAATCAGCAGATACAAGACCGCCAGCAGCACGATACACGAGACCCCTACACCAACGCCGCGGCTGAGGTTCCGCTTGGCCCGGGGCGAGAGATCCCGCTCCGCCAGGAGCTTCCCCATGCAAAGCTCCACCCGGACCATAATGGGATTCATCAGATAGGCAAATAGCAACCCATACAGGAACGGGGAGATGATAGAGATAAACTTCTGAATGACGGCAAAAAAGCCCTTCAGATTCGTGAAAACGACGAACATAATGATGCTGGCGACGATCACGCCCAAAAACGTCAGCCCCCAGGCAACATATTTGTTATTCCGGCGAAATGGCATCGTTCTCCCACCTCCTTCCTATCGTTCTTATGGTAACACGTCCGGCGTTTTCCGTCAAGAAAGGCGCGGGGAAATGGTAAATTTTTATCCTATTTTTACACGCGGCATACGGAAGCTGGAATGGGCCTTTGCTTTTGCGCAAAGCTGTGCTACACTAAAATAGAATTAGAAAAGGCAGGCGCATCGCAAGGAGGCAACGCATATGGCAAGAGCGGAGACCCAGCGGCTGAAGCTGCTGTATTTATACGACTATTTCCACCGCTGCACGGATGAGGACCACCCGGCCAGCATCGCCGCGCTGCAGGCGTATTTAAAAACGCTCCAGATCCCCGCCGAGCGCAAAACGCTCTACACAGATCTGCAGCTGCTGCAGGAATTTGGGCTGGACCTGGTCCGGGTTCGGGAGGGGCACCACTTCAGCTATTATCTGGGCAGCCGCGCCTTTGAGCTGCCGGAAGTTCGCCTGCTGGTGGACGCCGTCCAGTCCTCCCGGTTTTTGACGGAGAAAAAATCCGCCGCGCTGATCCGCAAGCTGGCGCAGCTTTCCAGCGAGCACCAGGCGGGCCTTCTGGCAAGCCAGGTCGTCGTCGCCGGGCGGGTCAAGACGATGGATGAGAGCATCTACTACGCGGTGGACGCGATCCAATCGGCCATCGCGGCAGACTGCTGCATCCGCTTTGATTATACAGAATGGGGCCCGGACAAGCAGCGCCACAAGCGGGGCCCGAGCCGCATCGCGACGCCCTGGGCGCTGGTCTGGCACGAGGAATACTACTACCTCATCGCCTACACGCAGGCCCACGGTATCACCCACTACCGGGTGGATAAAATGCGCCGCATCACTGCCCTGGCAATGCCGCGCCAAGTCCCACCGGAGCTGGCGCAGCTGGACCTGGCCCGCTATGGGCGGCAGGTCTTCGGCATGTTCAATGGGCCGCATACGACGGTCAAAATGCAGTTTTCCGCCAGCCTGGTGGGCGTCGTCCTCGACCGGTTCGGAACAGATCTTATGCTTGTCCCCCAGCCGGATGGCAGCTTTACCGTGACGACGGAGATCGCCCTCTCGCCGGTGTTCTACAGCTGGATCATCAGCTTCGGCAGCCGGGCAAAAATCCTCGCGCCCCAGAGCGCCATCGACAGCTGCCAGGCCCTGTGCCAGCAGTGCCTGGCCCAGTATGCCGCGCCGGATGACGCCCCCGGCGATGCCCCGGCGGAGCCGCCGGATAACGCGCCGGAGCCTAGCTCAGTGTAACAGCGCCTCGAACTGCTCGATCGTGATATCCCGGTGCACAGACGTGCGGCCGATCTCGTATTGGGCGTAGTAATTTTTCGGCCAGTCGATATAGCCGAAGCGGTAGTATTTCGCCGCCGCCGTGCAGACCCGCTGATCATAATCGCTGTAGGGGTAGGCGATCACCTGCACGTCCTTTCCGGTGATCTCCTCCAGCGTGTGCTTGGAAGCCTGGAGCTCCTGGTCCAGCGCCGCGTCGTCCAGGCTGGTCAGGTAGGGATGGGTCACGGTATGGGAGGCAATCTCGACCAAGCCGCTGTCACTCATCTCGCGGATCTGGTCCGCTGTTAAATGACCAGGTTGTCCAATCGCACTTGTTACAACGGAGATCGTCGCCTTAGCCTGATACTTTTTCAGCAGCGGAAATAGATTCGTATAATTGTCCTCATAGCCGTCGTCCAGGGTCAGGATAACCTGCTTTTTATTTGTGATTTCATACTGGGAAGCAAAACAGAATTCGTATCTCTTGCGGGTCAGCAACTGCAGCTGCTCCTCCAGGTCCGCAGGGCGGACAAAGAGATACTCGTTCTCCTCTGATGTCCCCGCTGGCAACTTCTCTTCAATGGCATGGTAGGTCAAAACGGTGGGATAGGACTTTGTGCTATAATGCGTTTTATATACCCAGCACAGGGCCGCGAATATTGCAAGCAGGCAAAGCGCCCATTTGTACTTTTTCAAATAAGCCTTCATAGCGGGACCTCCGTCATTTTTTGCTGTACTGGTATTCTACCACAAATTGCCGGAAATGGTATAATTCTTAGCCAATTTTAAGAATTATAAACAAAAATCTTCTGTTTTTCGACAAATTTTGTGCTCTGCGTCTCTGGCAGAGCACAAAAAAAGCGGCTGCCCATGCTTATGGGGCAGCCGCTTTGTATCGTTTACTATTTCCTTGTGTTTCCCGCGTACGCTTACCGCAGCAGGACTTTGCCCGGCGTCGCGCCGGTCAGCTCGTCGTGCCGCAGGACCAGCTCGCCGCCGACAAAGACGGCCTCCAGCCCGGAGGCAAACTGGGCCGGGGCCTGGTAGGTCCCGTTCTCCTGCAGCTTGCAGGCGTCAAATACGTTGAGATCGGCATCCGCACCGACGGCCAGACGACCCTTGCCCGTCAATCCCAGCACATCCGCCGGGATGGACGTCATCTTCTGCACCGCCTGCGGCAGGGTCAGCACCTTGTCGTGCTGGACGTATTTCTGGATGACCCGCGGGAATGTCCCATAGAGCCGGGGATGGGGGATGCCTTCCGTGGGATAGGTGCTGTCGGAGATCACGTTGGCAAACGGCGCCTGCAGGATACGGGCAATGTCCGCCTCGCAGGTGATGAAGTCGATCATCGTGATCGTCCCGCCCTCGGAGATCAGCATATCGCAGCAGCAGTCCAGCGGGTCCTTCCCCAGCCGCTCCGCCGCCTCTTGGACGGACAGGCCCTCGTAGGGCTTATTTTCCGGGTGGCACAGGGTCGACATGCGGATATTCTCCCACCCGGCCAGCTGGACGATGTTTTCAAAATCCGTGCCCGTCGCCAGGCGCTGGGCAAGCTGCGCCCGGCCGTCCGCCGTCGCGATGCGGCCCAGGGCCGCTTCTGTCCCGCCCTGCAAGAATTCCGGCGGCAGGATATGCAGCAGCTGCGTCGAACCGGCGGTATAAGGGTAGACATCACAGGAGACATCCAGCCCCTCCTGCCGGGCCCGGTCCAGAATCTCCAGCGCGCGGCAGATGACGTCGTTCCAATTGCGCTTACCGATGGCCTTGAGATGGCTGATGTGCACCGGCACCTGCAGCGCCCGGGCCACCTGCATCATCTCCTCCAGTGCAGCAAGCATCCCGTCGCCCTCCTGGCGCATATGGACCGTGATGGGGATGCCGGTGCCCCGCACCGGTGAAAGGGCGCGGATCAGCTCCTGCGTCGTGTAGAAGCACTCCGGCGCGTAGCCCAGGCCCAGGGAGACGCCCAGGGCCCCAGCCGTCAGCGAAGCCTCCAGCTGGCTGTGAATTCTATCGTAATGGGACATCTCCAGCCGCTCGGTCTCGTAGCCCGCGGCATTGGCCCGCAGCGTCCCGCCGCCGACGAGCATCCCGACATTGATGGGCAGCGGCTGCCGCCCGGCCTGCTCCAGATAACCGTCCATCGTCGCCGTCTCAATATGGGGCGGGACGCGGCCGGTGATGGGGCTCATATAGCCCAGGATCTCCGCCTTGTGCGCCGGGCTGACCGGCGCCAGGGAAAGGCCGCAGTTGCCGTTGACGATCGTCGTCAGCCCCTGGTGCAGCTCCAGCTGGCCAAAATCCGGGCGGAACACCGCCGCGTCGGCGTGCCGGTGGATATCAATGAAGCCAGGCGTCACCACAAGGCCAGATGCGGAAATGACCCGCGCCGCTGCGGCGTCGATCCGGCCGATGGCGGCGATCTTTCCGCCCTGAATGGCGATATCTCCAGCAAAGCCAGGCTTCCCGCTGCCGTCGAGCAGCATGCCATCTTTAATCAAATAATCAAACATAGCGCTTCCCTTTTCCCCAAAAATATACCGGCGCGGCACGCAGATGCCCGCGCCTATTCCAGCCGCTCCATCATAGCACGCGGCCCCCAAAAAAGAAAGAGCAAAAACTGACGAAACTAGCCCCCAAAACCCGCCGCCTTTCAGAGATAATTTCCCTTTCTCCCCGGTTTTTGCAACATTCCCGCGCAGGTTCCCCCCACCAAGCCCCATTTGGGTTCCCCATGGGTGGAAATTGGGCAGTCCCAAAAGCCTCGCAGAGTTTGCGCCGCGCACGGCGCAAATAAAGTCCAATCTGTTTTTTCCGGCGGCAAGTGGGTGAGACTCCAAGAGCGCAAGCATAGCGCAGCGCGATTGGATAAGTCGAACCCATGCAGCGCATAGTCGGGAAAAACTCTTCTCACCCTGCAAGTTGGGTGAGACTCCAATTGTGCAAGCTCCGCGCAGCACAATTGGTCAAGTCGAACCCATGC
>CAKTTR010000018.1 GCA_934615645.1 uncultured Oscillospiraceae bacterium
GTGCAGGCGCAGGCCGGGCGGGATCGTACAGCGGAGGCTGTGGCCCGCCTGGGCGGCGGTATCGGCGAACGGCGCGGCGGCGTCTGTGACGACCTGGCTGAGGTCGAAATCCGTCAGCGTCAGCGGCGGCTCTTCTTCATCCAGCCGCGAGAGGGTGACAAGATCGTTCACCAGCGCGCCCATTTTTTCTGTCTGCAGGCGGGCCTTGTCGATCCATTTTTGCGGCCCGACCTCCATTTCCAGGACCCGGAGGCTCGTTGTGAGGACGGTCAGCGGCGTTTTGAGCTCGTGGCTGGCGTCGGTAATAAACTGCTTCTGCTGCGCGGTACTGCGGACCACCGGGGCGATGGCCCGGCGGGAAAACAGTGTGACGAGCAGATAAACAAGAAGCAGGCAGACCAGGTCTGCGGCCAGGGACCAGAGGGCGAGCTTGCGCACGCTGCGCGCCTGCTGGCTGCAATCGAGGAAGATGGCCATGCACCGGCCGCCGCCGGTCTCGGCGACATAGAATTTATAGCCGTCGGTGTAGCCGAAGCCTGTGCCGTGGTCCAGTGCCTTGGCAAGGTACGGGGCTGTGTCCGCCTCCGTGACGGCGGCGATATGGCCGAGGTCAGCGGAGGTCAGGTCGCCTGCGCTTGTATAGCGCAGGACGAAATAGCGGGTGGAAAATGGCGTCTCGGAATTGAAGAAATCCGGCGGCGCGCCCTGGGGCGCGTCCTTTCCCGGTTGGTTGGGGATCGTCCCGGCGTTGTGGTAGATCATGCGCAGGGTGTCATTGAGATCGGTATTGACCGAGATGAGGTTCGCGGCGTTGACACAGAGACTCAGCAGCAGGAGCACGGCGGCGACGGCGGCCATGGTGATGCAGATAAAGCGCCGCTGCAGCCGCCGGATCATGGCTTCTCCTCCAGCCGGTAGCCCATGGAGCGCTTGGCGCGGATGGTGACCCGGGAGCCGATGGCTTGCAGCTTTTTACGCAGGTTGGAGATATGCACCCAGACGACGTGGATCTCTGCGTCACTGTCCCAGCCCCAGACGCGCTCCATGATCTCCTCCGCCGGAAACAGGCGGGCCGGGGCCCGGAGCAGCAGCTCCATGACCTGAAATTCCCGCCCGCTGAGGCAGACGGCCTGGCGGCCGCAGGACAGCAGACCCGTGGTGCAGTCCAGGGCGAGGTCAGAGAAGGTCAGGACTGTTGGTGTATAGCCGCCGGTGCGGCGCAGCAGCGCCCGGACGCGGCTGAGCAGCTCGTCCGGCGCAAAGGGCTTGGGGAGATAATCGTCCGCCCCAGCGTCGAAGCCTTCGACCCGGTCGTCCTTCTCGCCCCGGGCGGTCAGCAGCATGATGGGGCCGGCAAAGCCCTGGGCCCGCAGCTGCCGCACGACGGCAAGGCCATTGAGCTTGGGCATCATGACGTCTAAAATGAGCGCATCATAGCCGCCGGACTGGGCGTAGGCGTAAGCGTCGGCGCCGTTGGAGACGGTATCGACGGTGAATTGGTTTTTCTCGAAGAAAATTTGCAGGGCTTCCGCCAGGTCGGGCTCGTCCTCCGCAATCAGAAGCTTCATGGCAATCACCTCACGCTCATTATACATGCCGGGCAGGATTTTGCAAAGAAAAACTTGACAGGGTCTTTATAATAGTGTAAACTAATTTATATAAACAAGATTATAGAAAGGAGTGCGGCAACTTGGGGCGCAAAGTGCAGATTACCCGGGGGCAGATGCTGCAGGCGGGGCTGGAGCTGATCGAGCGCGAGGGCGCGGCGGCGGTGCAGATCAAGCGCCTGGCCGCATCTCTGGGGTGCTCGACCCAGCCGATCCTCTGGCAGTTTGGCAGCATGGAAGCCTATCGGCAGGCGCTGTTTCAATACGCGGTGGAGGCTGTCCGGCAGCGGATCAAGCCGGAGGGAGCGGATGCCGTCCTGGATTTCTGGCGCATCGGCGCGACGTATGTCGACCTGGCGGTGGATACGCCCCAGCTGCTGCGCTATCTGCGGGCGGACCCGGCGGCGCTGCAGGCGGCCGGCGGCGTCGGCCTGCTGTATGACCCGGCGGCCCGGGCCCGGGCTGCGGAGGGCATCGCGGCGCAGCTGCAGCTGCCGCGGGATGTGGCAGAGCAGCTGCTGCTGTTTTTGATCGTTTACACAGAGGGCCTGGTGTCTCTGACGCTGAATGGGCTGCTGCAGGTGGAAAAACAGCAGGCGTATGCCATGCTGCAGAACGCGGCGGTGTGCTTTTTGGCAAAACAGGCCGCAGATCGAGAAAATCGCATAACAGGGAAGGAAGGATAGGATGCAAGAGCAAGTGATTCAAATAACAGGGCTGCGCAAGTCCTTTGGGCAAATCGAAGCGGTGCGGGACCTGAGCATCGAGGTGCGCCGGGGCCAGCTGTTTGCGTTTTTGGGCGTCAACGGCGCGGGCAAGAGCACGACGATCGCCATGCTGTGCGGGCAGCTGACGCCGGATAGCGGCGAGGTCTTGGTCTGCGGCCAGAATATGCGCCGGGACCCCCGGGCCGCGATGCGGAAGCTGGGCGTTGTCTTCCAGGGCTCGGTGCTGGACCGGGCGCTGAGCGTGCGGGAGAACCTGGCCAGCCGGGCGGCGCTCTACGGCATCCAGGGGGCTGCGTTCCGCGCGCGGCTGGCGGAGCTGGCGCAGCTTCTGGATTTTTCGGACCTGCTGAATCGGCCGGTCGGCAAGCTCTCCGGCGGGCAGCGCCGCCGGATCGACATTGCCCGGGCGCTGCTGCACCAGCCGGAGATCCTGGTCCTCGATGAGCCGACCACGGGGCTGGACCCGCAGACCCGCCGCCTGCTGTGGGATGTCATCACCCAGCTGCAGCAGCAGGCGGGGCTGACGGTCTTTTTGACGACCCATTATATGGAGGAGGCGGCGGAGGCCAGCTATGTCGTCATCTTAGACCGCGGGAAAATCGCGGCGGAGGGCTCGCCGCTGGACCTGAAAAACCGCTATACCGGCGATTTTATTACCCTCTACGGCCTGACCGACCAGGAGCGGGACGCCCTGGGAATGCCGTACACGCCGCTGCACGACGGGATCCGGGTGGCGGTGCCCAATACGGCGGCCGCCACGGCGCTCATCGTCCAGCACCCGGCGCTGTTCCGGGATTATGAGATCTCCAAGGGCAAGATGGACGACGTATTTTTGGCTGTGACCGGCAAAAAGCTGACGGGAGGTGAGGCAAAATGACAGGTCTTCGTGCATTGATCCGGCGAAATTGCAAGCTGTTTTTTAAGGATAAGGGGATGTTCATCACCTCGCTCATTACGCCAGTCATTTTGCTGGTGCTGTATACGACCTTCCTGGCTGGCGTCTATCGCGATGCGTTCACGTCTTCGCTGCCCGGCAATTTGACCCTGGACAGCGAGCTCCTGGGCGGGCTGGTCGGCGGGCAGCTGGTCTCTTCGCTGCTGGCGGTCAGCTGCGTCACGGTGGCGTTCTGCTCCAATATGCTGATGGTGCAGGACAAGGTCACCGGCGCGCGGCGCGATCTGCTGCTGACGCCTGTCAAGCCTGCGACGATGGCCCTGGGCTATTATTGCGCGACGCTTTGTAGCACGCTGCTGGTGTGCTTCGTCGCGGCGGGGCTTGGGCTTTTGTACCTGGGGAAGGTGGGCTGGTATCTCACCGCCGGGGATGTGGCCCTGCTCCTGGGGGATATCGTCCTGCTGGTGTTCTTTGGGACGGCGCTGTCGTCGATCATCAATCTGTTCTTGTCGACCCAGGGGCAGATCTCCGCGGTCGGGACGATCGTCAGCTCCGGCTACGGGTTTATCTGCGGGGCGTATATGCCGATCTCCAGCTTTGGCGTTGGGCTGCAGCGGGTGCTGCTGTTTTTGCCTGGGACCTATGGGACGGCGCTGCTGCGCGGCCATACGATGCGGGGCGCGTTTGCCGCCCTGGAGGCCCAGGGGCTGCCGGAGAGCGTCGTCCAGCAGATCGCGGACAGTGTGGACTGTAAGCTCTATTTCTTCGATCATGCGGTCAGCCAGGGCGCGATGTATCTCGTACTGGGGGGATCAATCGTCGTTCTGTTGGGAATCTATATTCTGCTGACCCGGCTGCGCAAGCAGCGGGGGTAAGCGGCAAAACGTGGCAGTCTGCCAATTTTGGGGCGGGCTGCCGTGTTTTTTCTGCCGGGGCAGGCTTGCAAATCAGGGCTGCATATTGTATATTGTAGGATAGGAATGCAATGACGCGAGATAGGGGGAATCTTATGGCGACGCAAACGCAGCCCACCCGGCGCAAGCGCCCGGCGCATGGCGGCAATGGCCGAATGATCGCGCTGCTGGTCTCTGTGGTGCTGGTGCTGGCGGTGACGGCGATTTTGGCTTCGGAGAGCCTGCACGCGGGCCAGCCTGCCGCACCGGTAGCCAGCAAGGAGCCGGCCCAGGGGGAGCAATTCACTGTGGCCCGGGAGCCGTCCACTGTGACGCTGCTGGCGGTGGGGGATGATCTGATGCACATCACCTGCGTCAACGCGGGCAAGCAGGCGGACGGGAGCTATGATTTTAATTACATGTTCGACTATTTCCGCGACTGCGTGCAGAGCGTAGACCTGGCCTGCATCAATCAGGAGACGCCCTTCGTCAACGACCCGGCCCAGTACAGTAACTACCCCTGCTTCGGCGGCCCGACGGCCATCGGCGACGCGCTGGTGGAGACGGGGTTTGACGTCATCACCCACGCGACGAACCATATCTGGGACAAGGGCGAGGTCAGCTTCTATGACACGCTGAATTTCTGGAAGAAATACCCGGACGTCACCGTCCTGGGCATCCACGAGACCCAGGAGGACGCAAAAAAGATCCGGACTGTCAACAAAAATGGGATCGTGATCTCCTTTTTGAATTACACCTATGGCCTGAACGGCTTCGTCGCGACGGAGGACTGGATGGTCGACCTGCTGGACGACAAGGACCGCATCGCCGATGATATCGCCCGGGCCAAGGCGTGCTCGGATATCCTGATCGTCTTTGCCCACTGGGGCACGGAGTACATGTTTGAGCCGGTGCAGGATCAGCTGGACTGGGCCCAGTTTTTTGCCGACGAGGGCGTCGACGTCGTCATCGGCGGGCATCCCCATGTGCTGGAGCCGCTGGATATCGTGACGGGGAAGAATGGCAATGAGATGATCTGCTATTACTCTCTGGGGAATTTTATCTCCCACCAGTCGAATAACTACCAGATGCTGGGCGGCATGGCCAGCCTGACGATCACGAAGGACGACGACGGCACCCGGGTGACGGAATACACCCTGGAGCCGACCATGACCTGGATCAAGCAGGGCCAGCAGGGCAAGCTGTTTTACGGCATGCGCCTGCGGGATTATACCGACGATATGGCCGCCATCCACACCGTGCCCTCCTGCGGTGTCCAGACGATGTGGGACCTGTATTATGACATCGTCGGCGATACGCCCGAGGCCCAGGTGCCCGGCACCCGGGACGAGAGCAGCACGACCGGCGAAACAGATCCGGACACAGAGACACAGCCAGATACCGCGGCATGATTAACTTGATTAAAACATAAAACTCCCGGCTCTTTCTAGGGCCGGGAGTTTCATATCAGACTGTCAAAAAAGCCTCGCAGAGTTTGCGCCGCGCACGGCGCAAATAAAGTCAAAATTATTTTTTCCGGCGGCAAGTGGGTGAGACTCCAAGAGCGCGCAGCGCGATTGGCTAAGTCGAACCCATGCAGCGCATACGTCGGGAAAAATACTTCTCGCCCTGCAAGTTGGGTGAGACTCCAATTGCGCAAGCTTTGCGCAATTGGTCAAGTCGAACCCATGCAGCGCTGTGGAATTTCCACGCCAAAGGCGTGGAAATTATGCGCGCAGCAGGGTGCAATCCCCTCAAACGCGAGCCCAGCGTAGCGGTAAGTGAGAGTCAAAATCTCTGATTTTGCTACTCGAACTTATACAGGGGAGTCGCGTTTGAGAGCGTGTCAAAAATACTTTTTTGACACGCTCAGCGCAGGCCGAGGGTGTCCAGCTTGTCGCGCAGGGCGCGGATGTAGCTGGCGTCGCAGCCGCAGCAGCCGCCGATGTAATCGACATAGGAAAGCGCGGGGACGATATCGTCTGCAAACTGCTGGGGAGTATAGGGCTGGGTCGTATTGCCGTTTTCATCCAGGATGGGCTTGCCGGAATTGGGCTTGAACATCAGGGGCAGGTCCGTTAGCTTGTGATATTCCTCGATCACCTCCAGGGATTCCTCCGGGCCGAGGGAGCAGTTCATGCCGATGCCCTGGATGCCCAGAGGGGTGAGGGTATCAATGATCTGCTTGACGGTGTTGCCCATGATCGTCCGGCGGCGCTTTTCAAAGGTCATCATACAGTAGACGGGGATGCCATATTCCACGGCGATCTTGGTGGCCACCTCCATCATGGAAAGGTCAAAGAAGGTCTGCAGCAGAATATAGTCCGCACCAGCTTTGACGCCGGGCTCGATCTGCTCCCGGAAGATCGAGGCAGCCTCGGCAGGCTCCAGGGGCCCAAAGGGCTTCATCAGCTGCGCCAGGGCGCCGACGGCCAGGCCGACTTTTGCCCCGGTGCCCTGCAGGGCGTCCCGCGCCAGCTGGACGCCAGCGGTGACGACATCTGCGACGGCGTAGTTGGAAAAATGGGAGACGGACTGCCGGTTTGCAGTAAAGGTGTTGGCCATGATGTACGTCGAACCGGCGGCGTGATAGTCGCGGCAGAGCTCCTGCACCAGGTCCGGGTAACGCAGATTGAAGACCCAGACCGGGTCATGCTCTTCGATTCCGTGGGCAGCTGCTTTGGCATACAGGCTGGTGCCGACTGCGCCGTCCAGCAAAGTGATTTTTCGCTGCATAAGATCATCTCCTGTTTTCGTCTCTGGGGGGATTCCGGTGGTGGAACCGGAATGCGGTTCCTGTGTTTTACCTATTAAAATTATAGTATTTAAAAGAGAGAAAAACAAGTGGGCAGATTGCATGAAAAACCCTGCAATCCGATGGGGAAATAGGGATATCATGGCAAAGGAAAACCCCGGAGAACGCGATTTGCATTCTCCGGGGTCTCATGCCGGGTGTGGATCAGACGATCCGGCGGCCGCCGACAAAGCGGCTTGCGTAGTAGCTCTCGCTCAGTGCGGAGATGACAACGCCGGTGCCGGAATTGGCAGCGTGGATAAACTGGCCGCCGCCAATGTAGATGCCTACATGCGTCGCTGCTGCGCTCGAGGCGTAGGTCCCGCCAAAGAGGACCAGGTCGCCCGGCTGCAGATCCGCCATCGAGACGGCATAGCCGTTGCTCAGCTGGGCGGCAGCGGTGCGGTTCAGCGAATAGCCGAACTGCTTGAAGACATAGTAGGTGAAACCGGAGCAGTCAAAGCCGGAAGGAGAGGTTCCGCCCCATACGTAGGGATAACCGACGTATTTCTTGGCAAACTCCACGATCTGCTGTGCCGTAGAAGTGTTGGAGACTGCGGGTGCGGCGGCGCTGGCAGCGGGAGCGCTGGAAGTGGTCGTCGTTGTGGCAGTCGAGGTCGCAGTTGCCGCAGTGGACACGCCCGCGGTGGAGCAGGCGGTGCCGGAATTGCAAGAAGGCTTTTCGGTCAGGGTGACCAAATCGCTGCGGATGTAACCGGTCTGGCCGTTGTATACAACTTTATACCAGTTGCAGTTGAAGCCGATGATATCGACCAACGCACCGCCGGAAACCTGCGTCACGACACTGGAAGATGTGGCGGGGCCGCTGCGTAGATTGACCACAGCGGGATTGATGGAACCATTGCCAAGATCAATGTTTTCTCTGTCTTTTACCGTTATGTAATCGGCGTGCATGTAACCGATGTACAGGTTGTAATCGACCAGATACCAATCTCCAACCTTACGAAGGACGACGACTTGGTCGCCATTTGCGGCGTTGGTCAGAATATCAGCGCCGGTATTGTTCTTCGCGCGAAGCCGGAGAGAGGAAGCAGTGACCGTCCCGATGCCGGTTTTCAGCTCCGTCGCGCCAGCCGTTGCAGCCAGGGCGATGGTGAGGATCGCGATCAGAAAAGTCACAGCGAAAAATTTGTGCAATCGTTTCATATGTACCTCCGTCTTACTGTTTATTTGGCATGCAGGGCTCGCTCAAGCCATACGCTGCCAACATCAAGCGCGGTGTAGATGCCGTCTTTTTCGCTTTTCTTCACGACTCTGCTTCTGGATTTTACAGACGGATCTGTCAGCTGGAGCTGCACCAGAACGCGAGAGGCGACATCCATGTCACCGACCTTCTTGCTTTCCAAAATTTGAAGCATGACGATGTATGCATCGGCCATGGATCCATAGTAGATCAGATTGTCCTTCCGCATCAGCGGGCGGCCTTTATAGGTCAGGACTTCATTTTTATCAGACATACCATACCCCCTCTGATCAAAATGTAACCAAATTGTAACACATTGTATCCGCTGTGTCAATATCAGAAGCGGAAAAAATGAAATTCGTTACAAAAAAGATACAAAAACTTGCGTATCACGAATGGCAGCAAGACGGTACATATGAAATTTACAAGGTACCTGGCGGCGCAGCTGCACAAAAAGTTACAGCGCCGTAACGGTCAGAAAAAATGCGGCCCGACGGGCCGCGGACCTGGTCAGCAGGACCGGCGCCCGGCGCGCCCTGGCGTAACGCGGCCAGGGCGCGCCGGGGCACTGCTTATTCGTCGAACAAATAGTGGCGGACGATCTCTTGCAGAAGGTCGTCCCGGTCGATCTTGCAGATCAGGCTGCGGGCGTTATTGTAATTGGTGATATACGTCGGGTCTTCAGAAAGAAGATAGCCGACAATCTGGTTAATGGGATTGTAGCCTTTTTGCTGCAGCGCTGCATAGACGGATTTGAGAATTTCCTTCATCTGCTGCTGCTCCTCGTCCTGAACGTGGAATTTGATGGTGTTGTCGTCCATAATTGCCGCACCTCCTTTTCTCTATATCATACCGTATTCCGGGGCTAAAGTAAAGCAACAATTGGAAACAAACCCGGAACAAATAACGACACGGCGGCGCTGTATGCACCGGAAGGGAGCATACAGCGCCGGGCGATAGCGATAGTATTCCAGGAACCGGGTAATCTTATACCATACCGCCTATTCCATGGGGAACGGTGTTTTGGTAGGTTACCGCAGGACTGCGCCTAGCTCTTGTTGCAGATGAGACAGGATCTTCTGGGTCGCTTCCTCCGATTCTGCCACGGTCAGCGTGCGGTCATCGGCCCGCAGGGTCAGGCTGAAGGCGACGCTCTTTTTGCCCGGGGCGATTCCGGCGCCGCGGTAGACGTCGAAGAAGCGGATATCCCGCAGCAGCTTGCCGCCGGCAGCGGCGATGCAGTGCTCCAGCTGGCCGACGGTGCAGCTCTCGTCGCAGACCAGGGCCAGGTCCCGGGTGATGGCCGGGTATTTGGGCAGGGGATGGTACGTTGCCTCCGGCTGTTGCTGCTGCATGAGGCCGGTGAAATCCAGCTCGGCGCAGTAGACCTCGGCGTCAATGCCGTAATTCTTCGCGACCAGGGGATGGATCTGGCCCAGCACGCCGTAGGGCTTGCCGTCGATGGTGAGCTCGGCGCAGCGGCCGGGGTGATAGCTGGGGTTCTCCCGCTGGGCGGTGAACTCTGCCGGGCGAATGTTCAACTGCCGCAGCAGCGCTTCGACCTGGCCCTTGAGGGAGTAGAACGTCGTATGCGGGCCGTAGGCGCCGAAGACGAAGACCTTCGGCTCGTTTGCCAGCGGGCTGTCCTCCCGGGGCAGGTAGATCTTGGCCAGCTCGTAGAGCTGCACGTCCTTATTGTGGAACGCGTAGTTGCGGGCCAGGATCTCCAGCATGGAGGGCAGGGCTGTCGTCCGCATGACGGACGTGTCCTCGCCCAGGGGGTTCTGAATTTTCAGGGTATTGCGCAGGGGGGAGTCTGCCGGGATGCGGATGCGGTCAAAGATCGTGGGGGAGACGAAGGAGTAGGTGATGATCTCGCTGAAGCCCATGGCCCGGGCTGTGGCCCCAGCCTGGTTTTCCAGCAGCTGGGCGGGGGAGTAGCCGCCCTTGGTCGTCGTGCCCCGCATCATCGTCGTGGGGATGTTGTTGAAGCCGTAGAGACGGCCGACCTCCTCGGCGATATCGGCGCACATCCGCAGATCGGGCCGGAAGGAGGGGACATGGATCGTCATGCCGTCCACCGGGATCTCCAGGCGGCGCAGGTATTCCTTCATGTCATCCGTGGAGATGTCCGTGCCCAGCAGCCGGTTGATCTTCTCCGGCTCCAGGGGCAGGGTGACCTCTTCCGGGATATAGTTGAGGATGTCAATGACGCCGTCCAGGACTTCACCGGCGCCCAGCAGCTCGACCAGCTCGCAGGCGCGGTTGACGGCCTCCAGGGTCATCATCGGGTCGATGTTCTTCTCAAATTTTGCAGAGGCGTCCGTCCGCATACCCAGGGCCAGGGCAGTCTGGCGGATGGAGGTGCCGTCAAAGTTTGCAGACTCGAAGACGACGTCCGCCGTATCGGCGACGATCTCGCTGTTCTCGCCGCCCATGATCCCGGCCAGGCCCACCGGCTTTGTTTCGTCGGCGATGACCAGCATATCCGGCTGGAGCGGGCGGACGTTGCCGTCGAGGGTCGTCAGCTGCGTGTCCGTACCGGCGCGGCGGACGATGATCTTGCCGCCGGAGACATAGCGGTAGTCAAAGGCGTGCATCGGCTGGCCGTATTCGACCATGACATAGTTTGTGATATCGACGATATTGTTGATGGGCCGGATGCCCGCCGCACGCAGGCGCTGGCGCATCCACTTGGGGGAGGGGCCAATCTTGACATTGCGGACCATCCGCGCCGTGTAGCGGCGGCACAGGTCCTCCGCCGGGACTTCAACGTCCAGCAGATCGGTCAGGCTGCCCGCTGCGCCGCCCTTGACCACCGGAGTATGATGGTGCATCGGCAGGTTGAAGGCCGCTGCGCTCTCCCGGGCCAGGCCCAGCAGGCTGTAGCAGTCGGGGCGGTTGTTCGTGATCTCAAATTCCACGATGGTGTCATCGTTGCCGATGATCTCGTTGATATCCTGCCCCGGGGTGCAGGGTTCATCGTTCAAAATCCAGATGCCGTCGGCAAAGACGCCGGGCAGGTCGTGCTCGGTCAGGCCCAGCTCTGCGTAGGAGCAGAGCATGCCGCAGGAGGCGACGCCGCGGAGCTTGCCCTTGGTGATGTGCACGCCGCCGGGCAGGTCGCTGTTGTGCCGGGCTACGGGGACAAGGTCGCCCTCGTGGACGTTCTGCGCGCCGGTGACGATCTGCACCGGCTCCGCGCTGCCGTCGTCGACCATGCAGACCCACATGTGATCGGAGTTTTCATGCCGGGCCATCGACAGGACCTTGCCCACGACGACGTTCTTGATCTCCGCATCCATCCGGGTGACGGTCTCAACCTTCTGCCCCGCCAGGGTCAGGACGTCGGCATATTCTTTGTCTGTGGCTTCGATCTCCACAAATTCTTTTAACCATTTTCTGGAAATATTCATCTTATAACCTCCCTTTGCCTTAGAACTGGGACAGGAACCGAATGTCGTTTTCGAAGATCAGGCGCATATCCGAGATGCAGAAGCGCCGCATGGCCATGCGCTCCAGGCCGATGCCAAAGGCAAAGCCGCTGTAGACCTCCGGGTCGATCCCGCAGCCGCGCAGGACGTTGGGGTGCACCATACCGGCGCCCAGCAGCTCAATCCAGCCTTCACCCTTGCAGGTACGGCAGCCGGCGCCGTGGCACTCGAAGCACTGCACGTCGACCTCGCAGCTGGGCTCCGTGAAGGGGAAGTGGTGGGGCCGCAGACGGATGACGGAGTCCGGCCCGTAGAGCTGCTTGACCAGGGTGTCAAACGTGCCCTTGAGGTCTGCCATGGTGATGCCCTTGTCGATGACTAGGCCTTCGATCTGGTGGAACATCGGGCTGTGGGTAGCGTCGACCTCGTCCTTCCGGTAGACGCGGCCCGGGGCCAGAATGCGGATGGGCGGATGCTGGATGGCCTCCATGGCGCGGATCTGCATAGGGCTGGTCTGGGTGCGCAGGAGGACGGAGTCGTCATCCGTCAGGTAGAAGGTATCGCTGCGGTCCCGGGCGGGGTGGCCCTCCTGGGTGTTGAGCTTGGTGAAGTTATACTCGGCAAGCTCGATCTCCGGGCCGTCGAGGATCGTGTAACCCATGCTGATGAAAATTTCCTTGGCTTCGTCCAGGGCCTTGTTCATGGGGTGCTTATGGCCCAGGCAGACGGCGTCGCCGGGGATGGTGACGTCCAGCGCTTCGTCGCGCAGCTTCTTTTCCAGGGCGATGGCGTGCAGCGCCGTGCGGCGCGCCTCCAGGTGGGACTCGATATCGGCGCGGACCTGGTTGGCCAGCTGCCCGATGAGGGGGCGCTCCTCGGCGGAGAGCTTGCCCATCTGCTTTAATACGGCAGTCAATTCGCCCTTCTTGCCCAGAAGACGCACCCGCAGGTCTTCCAGCGCCGCGGGGTCGGACGCCTGGTCCAGCTCCTGCATGGCGCTGCGTCTGATTTGCTCCAGCTGTTGCTTCATAACAAAATCTCCTTCGTTTGGTTGATGACAAAAAAATAGATGCCCTCCGCCCAATGGGGACGGAAGACACACCTCCGCGGTACCACCCGCAATTCGCCGGAAGACCCGGCGCACTTGACGCTTGTAACGGAGCGACCCGGCCCGCTCTACTGCTGGTTCAAGGGGGCGGTTCACGGGAGAAAGCCCTGCTGCCGGCGGGGAAGCGGTTTGCAGCTGACCCGCTCTCTCTGTACCCTGCCCTTGGCAGCACGACGGCCCGATCGTAACCTTTGGCCTATTGCTCTTATACTAACACAGTTTTTTTTTTCTTGCAACAATTAAATTTGACGATTCACGGCTTATCGTCTATAATAAATGGAATCGTGCAAGAAGGATCGTGCAAAAGTGCGGAGGAGGGAGCGACGATGGCGCAGGCGATGGTCTTGGAGGCGGCGCAGATCCGGCAGCTGCTGCCGGTGCGGCCCCGGTTTTCTCATAAGGGGGATTACGGGCGGGTGCTGCTGGTCTGCGGCAGCGTCGGCTTTACCGGCGCGGCGGCGCTGGCGGCCCGGGCTGCACTGCGGACCGGCGCGGGGCTCATCACCGTCGCGACGCCGCGGCAGGTCTGGCCCATCGTCGCGGCGAAGCTGGACGAGCCGATGGTCGTGCCGATGGCGGAGGATAAAGCCGGGCGGCTGAGCCTGCAGGCGGCGCCTGCGCTGACGCAGCTGCTTGCAAAGGCAGACGCCTGTCTCATCGGCCCGGGCCTGGGCCGGAGCGAGGAGCTGGATGCGCTGGTTGCCGCCCTGGTGAGCGCGGCCCGCTGCCCCGTCGTCCTGGATGCCGATGGCATAAACGCCATGGCCGGGCATATAGATAGACTGCGTGAGGCGGCCTGTCCGCTGATCCTGACGCCCCATGACGGCGAATTTCTCCGCCTGTCTCCCGGCGCTGCGCTGCCGCCTGCGGATTTTGATACCCGGGCGGACCGGGCGATGATGCTTGCCCGGAGGCTTAGCGCGGTGGTCCTCCTGAAGGGCTATCGGACGGCCATTACCGACGGCACGCGGCTCTACCGCAATGAGACGGGGAACCCCGGCATGGCCACCGGCGGCAGCGGCGATGTCCTGGCGGGGATGCTGGTTTCGCTGCTGGGGCAGGGGGTTGCGCCGCTGGAAGCAGCGGCGGCAGCGGCCTGGCTCCACGGCGCGGCGGGGGACCGCTGCGCGGCAGAGCGCGGGGAATACGGCATGACGCCCTCGGATCTGATCGACGCCGCTTCACGACTCTTACCATAAAGGATGTGAAGCATTTGCGGCGAATTTTTGCGCTGCTGCCGGTGCTGGCCCTGGCCGTGCTGCTGGGCAGCTGCACCGCGCCGACAGCGTGCATGGAGGAGGCGACGGCGTTCCGCGCCGCCCTGTGCAACGCGGGCGGCTGCAGCTTCCAGGCGGAGATCACAGCGGATCACGGCGATTATACGACGACCTTTACGCTCCAGTGCCGGTATGACACGCAGAGCGGGGCGCTGGATTTTACCGTCGCCGCTCCGGATTCCATCTCCGGCATCGCCGGGACAGTCGATACGGACCGGAAAACCGTCACCTTTGCAGCCACTGCCTTGGAAACGCCTCTGCTGGCGGCGGAAAAATTAGCGCCGGTGGCGCTGCCCCAGGTGCTGGCTGAGAGCTGGGCCGGGTCGTACATCGCCCAGGCGGGCAGCGACCACGCGTATACCGTCGTGCTGTATCAAAACGGCTACGAGGACGATACGCTCCAGGTCGAGACCTGGTTTTCCGAGGGCGCACCGGTCTACGCGTCGATCTGGTATGACGGTGTCGGTCAGGCGGGGGTGCAGATCTCTGATTTTCAATTATACTAGAATGACATAAGGCGTTTGGAAGCGTGTCTCCCAAGCGCCGGATCACAGGCATAGGAAGGACAAAAAGACAATGGATCTACTAAAGCGGACATGGGCAGAAATTGATCTGGACCATCTGGAATATAACTATCATCAGCTGCGGGGCCATGTGGCGGACGGCTGCCGGTTCCTGGGCGTCGTCAAGGCGGATGCGTACGGCCACGGGGCCGTGCAGGTCAGCCATACGCTGGAGGAGCTGGGGGCGGATTATCTGGCCGTCTCGAATCTTGAGGAGGCGGTGCAGCTGCGGCGGGCGGCTGTGCGGCTGCCGGTGCTGCTGCTGGGCTATACGCCTCCCCGCTATGCCGCGGAGATGGCACAGATGAATGTTCACCAGGAGATCCACAGTCTGGAATACGCCCAGCGGCTGAGCCAGCGGCTGGAGGGGACGGGCCTGCGGCTGCCGGTGCATTGGAAGGTCGATACGGGCATGTCCCGCCTGGGCGTCAGCGCCGAGGACCCGGCTAAGGCCCTGGACGAGCTGCTGCAGATCGCCCGCCTGCCGAATCTCGCGCCCACTGGCGTCTTTACCCACTTCTCCGTGGCCGATTCTCTGGACCCGGCGGACCAGGCTTATACCCAGGGGCAGTTTGCTCGGTTCCAGGCTGTCTGCCAGGGGCTGGCGGACGCCGGGTATTGCGATCTCATCCGCCACTGTGCCAACTCCGGCGCGACGATCCAGTACCCGGACTATGCGCTGGATATGATCCGCCCTGGCATTGCGACCTATGGCCTCAGCCCGGAGCCCGCGCTGGCGGACAGGCTGCCGCTGCGCCCGGTCATGACCCTGCGGACGACGGTCAGCCAGGTGCGCGCATACGAAGCCGGGACCTATATCAGCTACGGCAGGACCTACTGCACCCCCGCGCCGCGGCGGGTGGCAGTCCTGCCCATCGGCTATGCCGACGGGCTGCCCCGGCGGCTGTCGAACCAGGTCTCGTTTCTGGTCGGCGGGAAGCAGGCGCCGGTCATCGGGCGCATCTGCATGGATATGTGCATGGTGGACGTCTCCGAAGCCGGGCCGGTCGGCGTGGGGGATGAGGTCGTTGTCTTCGGACCGGTCCCCGGGGCCAATTGCTGCGACGATCTGGCCGCTCAGCTCGATACGATCTCGTATGAGCTGACCTGCGATATCAACAAGCGCATGACGCGGCTTTATTTCCAGGGCGGCCGCCAGGTCGGCATTTTGCAATATATCGTATAGTGTAGTTATGCCGCACACCGGCGGGGCAGCGTGCGTAGAATGAAATGAGAGCCAGTGTGGCGGTATAAAACCGGCCTCTGCGTGGGAGAATACAGTTAGCGCACCGCGAGGTGCTGATAACGATTTTTCGCGGAGAGTGACAGCGATATGGATACAAAGGTAAAACGAGGCGACATTTTCTACGCAGATCTGAGCCCGGTGGTGGGCAGTGAGCAGGGCGGGACCCGGCCTGTGCTGATCGTCCAGAACGATACGGGCAACAAGCATTCGCCCACGGTCATTGCCGCGGCCATCACCAGCCAGACGGGGAAGGCGCGGCTGCCGACCCATATCTCCCTGGCCGGTCATGAGGTCGGCCTGACGAAGGACTCCGTTGTGCTCCTGGAGCAGATCCGGACCATTGACAAAAAACGCCTGCGCGAGCATATGGGCAGGCTGGATGAAGCCCTGATGAACCAGGTCGACGGCGCCATCGCCGTCAGCTTTGGCCTGCATGGGTGAGACGCAGAAAATACAGCATATAACGCCCCGGACGGCAGTTTGCCGCCCGGGGCGTTGCGCTTGGGTGGGGGATTTTGGAAGCTGCCGTTGCTTTTTTCTGCAGTGACGGTTATAATAGGCAGCAGAGCGCGACCCATTCCGCCTGAGGCGGAGAGAAAAAGAAAGCAAGGAGGATACCAGATGAAACGATGGTGTTATCGCATCGCGCTGTGCCTGTGCGTCTGCTTGTTGACGCTGGGGCTGTGCGGCAGGGTGGAGGCGGCGGAGGTCGTAGACTCCGGCACCTGTGGAGAGAGCCTGACCTGGTCGCTGGATGGCGACGGCGTTTTGACGATCCGCGGCACGGGCGAAATGGCAGACTATCAGACTGATTCGACCCCGTGGGAGGGCAATAGCTGGAGGATCAAAAGCGTCGTGGTCGAATCGGGGGTCACGTCGATCGGCGCGAACGCCTTTTATTATGCGCAAAATATGACCACGATTACGCTTCCCACGAGCGTGACAAAAATCGGCGCAGGTGCCTTTTCCCGTTGCAGTGCGTTGACGAGCATCACACTGCCGAACAGTGTCACGTCGATCGGTGCGCAGGCCTTTTACGACTGCGGTGCGTTGACGAACGTCACGCTGCCGGATAGCGTCACGTCGATTGGCGAGCGGGCTTTTTATTACTGTGAACATTTGGAGCGTGCTGCGCTTCCAGGGCGGGCGACGGAAGTCGCTGCGGGGATGTTTGAAAAATGCAGTGCATTGAAAAACGTCGAGCTCCCGGCAAGTATCACAAGCATCGGCAGCGAAGCGTTTAAACACTGCAGCAGTCTGGTGCAGATCACATTGCCTGCACGTCTGCGGGAGATCGGCTCGTACGCCTTTTACGACTGCAGCAGCTTGCAAACGATCACGATTCCGCAGGGCGTGACAAGCATCAGCCCCGGTGCATTCAGTGGTTGCAGCAGCTTAACGAACGTTACGATCCCGGATAGTGTAACGAAAATCGTCGGATCCGCATTTATGGGTTGCAGCAGCTTGCAGCAAATCACGTTGCCGGACAGCCTCACAAACCTTGGCTACGGTGTATTTAGAGACTGCAGCAGCCTGGAGCGCATTGTGATTCCTGCGCGTGTGACCGAAATCCCGAGTCAAGCCTTCTGGGGGTGCACCAACCTGAAAAGTGTTACACTGCCGGATGGCATAAGGGGTATCAATGGTGCCGCCTTCCGGGATTGTGTCAGTTTGGAGCACATTACGCTGCCGGATGGCCTGTGGTCGATTGACAGTTCTGCCTTCCAGGGATGCAGCAGCCTGAAAAGCATTGAACTGCCGGATGGCGTAACGTATATCAGCGAATCTACGTTTCAAGGCTGCAGCAGCCTGACGGAGATCCGCATCCCGGACAAGGTTGTGGCGATCGGGAAATCGGCGTTCCAGGGCTGCAGTAGCCTGCAGAAGGTGACGCTTTCGCGCAGCCTGCGGGAGATCGGCGAATCCGCCTTTGAAGGCTGTGGCCAATTGCAGCGCATTGTCATCCCGGACCAGGTGACGAGCATTGGCGCTTATGCGTTCTACAACTGCAAAGCGCTCAAGGCCGCTGGGTTTGCCGGCGACGCGCCGGAGCTTGGTACCCGCGCTTTCTGGATGGACGGGGCGGATGCGGCCGTATCCGCGATCCCGGGCCTGGCGCTCTCCTACATCGCAGGCAAGGAAAACTGGACGACGCCAAGCTACAGCGACTACCCGACCACCCTTTGGGACTGCAAGGTCTTCTCCCACTGGTATCTGGATACGGTAACGAAGCCGACCTGCGCGGCGGAAGGGTATACGGCCCACACCTGCGCCGCCTGCGGCGATACGTATCGCGATTCCTATGTGGCGCGGGCAGAACATCACTATTATACTGCAGAAGTGTGTGGCGCGAGCTGCACAGAGGAAGGCTATGTGCTCATGGTATGCAGCAGCTGCGGCGATCGCTACCGGGATCAAATCGTCCCGGCGCTGGGGCATCAGTATGCCAATGGCTTCTGCATACGCTGCGGGGCGGAGGATTCGTCCCAGTTCTCGGATGTTTCGGCAAACGCATGGTATGCGAGTGCGGTGCAGTATGCGGTCGAACATGGCTTGATGGCGGGCGTTGGGAATAACCGGTTTGGGCCGGAGGAGCCGATGACCCGGGCGATGCTGGTGACGGTGCTGTGGCGCTACGCCGGGCGGCCGGAGGCGGGGAAGAATCCGTTTACGGATGTCCCTGCTGGGCAGTGGTATACAGAAGCGGTCACCTGGGCGGCGGAAAACGGTGTCGTCAGCGGCGTCGGCAATGGCAGGTTCTCGCCCAACGGGAATATCACCCGGGAGCAGATGGCGTCCATCCTGTTCCGCTACGCGAAGCTGACGGGGCTGGATACCAGCAAGCGGGGCGAGCTTGCGGGCTTCCCGGATGAAGGCCAGGTCAGCAGCTGGGCACGGGAGGCACTGTCCTGGGCCGTCGGCGAGGGCATCATCAGCGGCACTGCCGAAGGCGGCCGGACGATCCTGAAGCCCCAGGGCAACGCGACCAGAGCGCAAGTCGCCTCCATCCTGATGCGGTTTATCCGAAACAGCCAGAAGGCATAACAAAGCGCACGGAACAAAGCACATTCGAAAAAAGAACGCCCCCGCCGGTCCCCTTTACAAGGGTGCCTGGCGGGGGTGTTTTTTGCGTGTGCCAGGCCCCATGGAAGGGGAGCGGTTACTGCGGCTGTGGATTGGCACATGGGGGACGGCGAAGATCGCGGTTCTTGCCGCGCTGGCGGGGGCATACAATGGCCTGAAGGGAGATGACGCTTTGTGGAGGAGTATCCAATTTACGCGTTCCGCACTCGGGTCGGAACAGTGACCCGGCAGCCGGTGGGGCTGTACGATAACTGGACGGTGCAGCTGCCGGGGCAGAGCGGGCTGCTGCGGGTCTACCTGGTGGGCGAGGCGCAGAGCGCTTTGCTGGGGACACCGGCCCCGGCGGACGACGGGCTGCGCTGCTGCCGGAAGCTGGCCAGGTCCAGCCAGCCGCAGGAGATCGCCTGCGCAGCTTGCTGCCGCCCGGAATGGGCCGCCTGGCAGCAGGACGGGGCGCTGCTGTGGCGCATCGCGGCAGGCTGCGTGGAGGTGGCGACGCTTGGCGGCGATGCGGGTGCGCCGGTGGAGGATTTTCCCCGCCTACAGCAGGCGGAGATCGACGGGCGTGTCTGGTGGGTGCGGCAGTGGTCCCTGGCAGAGTTTTACGCCGGGGGCAGCCCGGTGGATTGCGCCGTGCCCTTGCCCGACGCGCCGCCGGAGCTGCCGGAGGATTCGGAGCTGCCGGAGATGTCAGAAATACCAACCCAATAAAAGACAGGGCGCATTCCAAAGCTGGAATGCGCCCTGTTCAGTCTGTCAAAAAGCCTCGCAGAGTTTGCGCCGCGCACGGCGCAAATAAAGTCCGAATCATTTTCTCCGGCGGCGTGTACGTCGGGGAAAATACTTCCCGCCCTGCAAGTGTGGAATTTCTGCGCTGAAAGCGCAGAAATTATGCGCGCAGCAGGGTGCAAGCCCCTTCAAATGCGAGCCCAGCGAAGCGGGTCGCATTTGAGAGCTTGTCAAAAATACTTTTTTGACAAGCTCAACAGGGCGCATTCCTAGATTCGGAATGCGCCCTGTTGGTTTATGTGGGTGCCCCGGGTGTGTGGCGAAGGGTTGAAATTAGATGTAACCCATCGGGTTCACGGTGGAACCGTTGTAGAAGATGGTGAAGTGCAGGTGGTTGCCGGTGGACAGGCCCGTCGTGCCGACGTAGCCGATGACCTGACCCTGGGTGACCGTCTGGCCAGCGGAGACAACGTAGCGGGTCATATGGCCGTACAGGCTGGAGAAGCCGTCGCCGTGGTTGATGGTGACGTAATAGCCATAGACGGAGTTATAGGTCGCGGTCGTCACGGTGCCGCTCTTGGTTGCATAAATTGGGGTGCCGCCGGGGGCTGCCAGATCCACGCCGTTGTGGAAGCTGTAGTTGCCGGTGACCGGGTGCGTCCGCGGGCCGTAGGCACAGGAGACGTATGCGCTGCCTGCCGGAAGGGGATACAGGAAGCCGGAGGAGGCCGGAGCGTTGGTGCTGGTGCCATTACCGGGGGAACCGCCATCGCCGGAGGAACCGCCACCATTTTCCTGCTGTTGTTGGGCAGCTGCAGCAGCGGCCTGCTCAGCGGCGACGGCCTGGGTGTACTCCTGCTCTTTGGCGGCAATCTGGTTCAGCAGGGCCGCCTCCTGAGATTCGTAGTCGTCATAGAGCTTTTGCATGGCGGCCGTATCGCTCAGGAGCTGATTGATGAGGGTGTCTGACTCATTGCGCTGGGACTCCAGGGAGGCTTGTGTCTCCGTCAGCTGAGCCTGGACAGCTTCCTGCGCAGTGCGCTGGGCATCCAAATCCGAACGCTCGGATTCGATCTGCTTGGCGATGTCCTGCAGCTGCTGCATCATTTCCTGGTCCGAGGAGGCGATCTCCCGGATCATATCAATGCGGTCCAGCAGATCGGAGAAGCTGCTGGCTTTGAAAAGAATGGACCAGTAGGAGACGTTTCCGTTTTCTTCCATGGCCCGCAGACGCTCGTGATATTTCTCGTTGAGCTCCTGCTGCTGGGCCAGGGACTCGTCCAGCTCGCTCTGCTTTTCTGCAATCAGGAGATTGTACTGCTGGATGAGCTCCGTCTGGTTGTCGATCTCCTCTTGTGTCAGCTCGATCTGCTGGTCAAGGGCGGCTTTTTGGGAAACAAGGTCCTGCGTCTTGGACTGGTTGGCGGAAATGCTGTTTTCCAGCTCTGTCCGCTGGGAGGAGATGTTCTCCTGCTGCTGCTCCAGTGCGTCGATCTGCGACTGGATGGAGGACGAGGACGCCGCACTGACAGAATAGGCCAGCGATGCGATCAGACTGACGATCATCGCAAGGGCTAGGATCCCAGCGACGATGGCTGCGATAAAACGTTTTTGCTTTGACATAGGAATACCTCCTGGATTACACGTTGAGGAATTTCCGGATGGACATAACGCTGCCGAAAATACCAACAAACAGACCCGATACGGCGTAGGTCGCGACCATGACCCAGACGACGCTCCCGAAGGGGACGAACTGGAACAGCTGCATGGAGTCGACCTCGGCGATCTTTGTAACAAGCAGATCATAGATGCCCCACTCGACGAGGAAGGCAATCACGGCACTGAACGCGCCGAGGATGAAGCCCTGCACGACAAAGGGAAATTGAATAAAGCCATTGGTCGCGCCGACCATTTTCATGATGGCAATCTCTTCTTTGCGGTCATACATGGCAAGCTTGACCGTGTTAGAGATGATGAAGAGGGAGACGACCAGCAGCAGCACAATGATGGCCACGGAGACGAATTGGACGACCCGCTCCATGGTGCTGAAGCCCTGGGCCAACTCATCGTGGGCCGTGATTTTTGCCACGCCTTCAATGGCTTGCAGGCGCTCAATGGTCTGCTGCATTTTGCTGTTGTCCTCCAGCGTGACAACGAAGCGGTCCCGGAAATTGGTGGACTGGACACCGTCAAACAGCGTCGCGTCGCCCTGCTCTTCGACAAAATTATCCAGCGCCTGCTCCCGGGAGACAAATTCGGCTTTGGCGACATTGTCGATCAAGTTGATCTGGGAGCCGACGCTCTTGGCCTCGGCCTCAGAATAGCTTTCGTCGATGTAGACCAGAATCTCGTTTTCCTTTTCCAGATCCCGGACCATGGTATTGACATTGTAAAGGATTAAGGAGAAGCTGCCGACAATGATCAGGCAGGCGACGGTCACGCAGACGGCGGCAAAGGACATGAAGCCGTGCTGAAAAATGCCGCGGACGCCCTCCCGGACCAGATAACCGAAATTATTGTTCTTCATAGTTAAAATACCCGTCCATTCCGTCGCTGATGACCTTGCCCTCATTGATGGCGATGACCCGCTTGTGGAAGCGGTCGACCATGTCGGCCTCGTGGGTGACGACGAGGACCGTCGTCCCCAGTGCGTTGATCTGCTCCAGCAGGAGCATGATCTCCAGGGATTTGCCCGGGTCCAGGTTGCCCGTCGGCTCGTCGGCGACGATCATCGCCGGGTTATTGATGAGGGCGCGGGCGACGGCCACACGCTGCTGCTCGCCGCCGGAGAGCTCGTCGGGGTAGCTTTTGCTTTTGTCCCCGAGGCCGACCAGGTCCAGCACGTAGGGCACGCGCTTGCGAATCTCCCGCTCCGGCGCGCCGATGACGCGCATGGCGAAGGCGACGTTTTGATAGACTGTCTTTTTCTCAATGAGGCGGAAGTCCTGGAAGATGACGCCGACGGTCCGCCGCAGATAGGGGATCTGCTTTTTCTTGATCCCTTCCAGCTCAAAGCCGTTGATATGGATGCTGCCGCTGGTGGGCGTGAGCTCCGCAGTCAGCAGGTTGATGATGGTGGATTTTCCGGAGCCGGAGGGGCCGACCAGAAAGACAAATTCGCCGTCTTCGATCCGGAGGTCGATGCCACGGATGGCCTCGGTGCCGTTGTCATAGGTTTTGGTGACATTCTGAAATTCGATCATACTGCTTCTCCTGTGCCTGCTGCGCATTGGCAGCGGGCGGTCTGGTTATAGCATTTATACCACCCGGTTGTCCCGGGAGTTGAGGTACTTTTTGACCATCAGCGCGACCTTGAACACGATGGCGTGGTCAAATTCCCGCAGATCCAGCCCCGTGAGCTTTTTGATCTTCTCCAGCCGGTAGACCAGGGTGTTCCGGTGGACAAAGAGCTTCCGGGAGGTCTCGGAGACGTTGAGGTTGTTCTCAAAGAATTTGTTGATGGTGAAGAGCGTCTCCTGATCCAGGGAGTCGATGGAGTTTTTCTTGAAGATTTCCGAGAGGAAGATCTCGCAGAGGGTCGTCGGCAATTGGTAGATCAGGCGGCCGATCCCCAGGTTTTCGTAGCTGAGGATGCTCTTTTCCGTCTCGAAGACCTTGCCGACTTCGATGGCGACCTGCGCTTCTTTATAAGAATCGGCCAGCTCCCGCAGGTGATTGGAGACGGTGCCGATGCCGATGGTCGTTTTGATGAAGAGCTCGGTGCGCAGGGTATCTTCGATGTTCTGCGCCAGCTTGACCAGGTCCAGATCCTCCCCGTTGGGGGTGATCTGCTTGACGACGGCAATATCGCTCTCGTTGATGGAGATCACGAAATCCTGCTGCCGGTCGGTAAACATGCCCTGGAGCACGTCCACCGCGGCGATGTCCGCACGGCTGTTCTGCCGGACCAGCAGGACGGCGCGCTGCACGTCCGTCGCAAAATGCAGCTCCTTGGCCCGGATGTAGATGTCGCCGGGCAGGATGTTGTCCATAATAATGTTTTTGACGAAGGTGCTCTTATCGTGCTTTTCTTCGTAGTAGATCTTGGCGCTGTTGATGGCGACATAGGCCATCAGGCACAGGCTCCGGGCGGCTTCGTCGTCGCCGGAGACGTAAACGGCATAGTCAAAGTAGGCGGCGTTGCCCGTCGTCAGCGCTTTGAAGGTTTTTTTGTCAAAGGTGATCAGAGATTCGGAAGAACTGCTGATCCGAATGGCAAGCTCCGCCCATTTTTCCCCGATGACTGCAATATCGGTACAGGCGATCACACAACCTTCGGAATCAATTACGCCGATCTGGCGGCTTGTCGCCTCCTTCATCTGGAGGATGACATTCTGGAACATCCGATTGGACATATCGTGCCCTCCTAACTGTCGCATTTTTTGCACAAGCGCGATGCTGCTGCGCGTATTGATATTTTATATAAATATAATACATGCTTTTTCAACAATTTGCAAGAGCGTTTTGACACTTTCTTTCAAAACGCCATTGCTTTTTTGTGCCTTTTTGCCACAATTTTGTCACTATATCCAAAACGGATGCCGAAGCGGGGGGCGCACTGGCATTTTTCACGAAGGGAATGTTTCGTCATCTTGACGGGATTCTAACGCGGCGATCTCCGGGCCTGTCAGCGGGCGGACTGCGCCGCGGGGGAGGCCCTGCAGGGTGAGACCGCCTTCGGCGTCCCGCCGGAGGTAGGTCACCGGCATACCCCGGGCGGCCAGCATCCGGCGCACCTGGTGATATTTTCCCTCCTGCAGGATGACCTCGGACCGGCCGGGGCCCAGGGGGCGGAGGACGGCCGGGCGGCAGCGCGTGCCGTCGCGCAGGGTGAGCCCTGCGGCAAAGGCTGCGACATCGTCCGCCGTCGCCGTGCCGTCGTGCTCGGCGTAGTAGCGCTTGGCGACGGCGTAGCGGGGGGAGATGAGCCGGTGGAGCAGGGCGCCGTCGTTTGTCAGCAGGAGGAGGCCCTCGGTCTGCTTGTCCAGCCGGCCGACGGGGCGCAGGCCCAGGGCGGCGTAGGCTGGGGGCAGCAGGTCCATAACGGTTTTATCCTGCCGGTCCTGCGTGGCAGTGAGATATCCGGCGGGCTTGTGCAGCAGCAGGACGACCTGCTGCGGGCCGGTCAGGGCTTCGCCGTCGATGCAGATCGTATCGTGCTCCGGGTCGATCTGCCGGGCGGGGTCTAAAACCGGGGCGCCGTTGCAGGTGACGCGCCCGGCGCGGATGCGCTCCTTCCACTGCTTGCGGCTCAGGCCGCGCTTGCCGGATAAAAAGCCTTCTAATCTTTGCACAGCTGCTCCTTTGCATATTCCGCTTCGAACAAGCATAGGGTGTAACACGAATGATTCAAATGGATTTCAATAACGGAGGGGTTCGCCATGGTCATCCTAACTGCAAAACTCAATAAGGGAAAACTGCTTGCCGCGCTGCTGATCCTCGCGGTGCTGATTGCCGCGACGATTTTGATCTGCTCCGGCGGACAGCCGGACGCGGCGGCGCCCGCGGACAATTTGCGCGCCAGCAATAACGACGAGCGGGTCGCGTTCCTGGCAAGCTTTGGCTGGACGGTCCAGGCGGACCCGGTCAAGATGCGGCAGGTGCGCATCCCGGACACGGCCTCGGAGGTCTTCGACCGCTACAACCAGCTCCAGCAGAGCCAGGGCTTTGACCTGGCCCAGTATGCCGGGAAGACGGTGCAGCAGTTTGTCTATGAGATCTCCAATGAGGCGCAGGAGGGGCCGGTCTATGCGACGGTCCTGGTCTACAAGGAAAAGATCATCGGAGGCGATGTCTCCTCGGCGGCCACCGGCGGGGTGATGCATGGCTTTGCCCGGACGTAAAACCGGGGGCTCATGATAATAGTTACAAAATTGATACCGATTTGTAACTATTATAGCACGTGCGCCGCAGCTTGTAAAGGGGGAGATCGTCGCGGGGCAGGGGCGCGGAAAAAGCACTTGCAATTTGCGCGCGCCGTGCTATAATAGAGAAAACGCAGGGCAAACGCACTGCGGAACAACTGAATCGCAATCTTCAGGGCAGGGTGAGATTCCCGACCGGCGGTATAGTCCGCGAACGCTTGCAAAAGCGCCGAACCGGTTTGATTCCGGTACCGACAGTATAGTCTGGATGGAAGAAGACGAAGCGCCGCTTTTTTGCGGCGTCAAGCCAGAATTGTAATGCACCTGAAGACGGATTCAGGTGCATTTTTCTGATTGAGGTGAAGAGAATGAAAAACCTGATGCAATCCGTCAAAGAAAATCTGTCCTTTGTGGCCGTTTGCTTGCTGATTTTTGCGGCATTGGTCCTGGTCGCCTGGCTCTTTGAGCGCTTTGTGATCAAAGAGCGTCGAAAACTTGGCGGCGCTCGCTATGTCGCGACGATGGGCATGTGCGCCGCGCTGGGCGCAGTCCTGATGGTCCTGGAGATCCCGGTCTTCTTTGCACCGCCGTTTTATAAGCTGGACTTCAGCGAGATCCCGATGCTGTTCTGCAGCTTCTATCTCGGCCCGGTCGCGGGGGTGCTGGCAGAGCTTTTGAAGAATCTGATCAAGCTGCTGCTCAAGGGCACGTCGACGGCCTTTGTCGGCGAATTTGCAAATTTCGCCGTCAGCTGCGCGCTGGTCCTGCCGGCGTCGATCCTGTATCATATCCGCAAGACAAAAAAGAGCGCCCTGGTCGGCCTTGCCACCGGGACGGTCATCATGACGGTCTTTGGCAGCGCGTTTAACGCCATTTATCTGCTGCCGAAGTTCGCGGCCCTCTATGGGATGCCGCTAGATGCCATTGTCGCTATGGGCAGCGAGATCAACGGGGCAATCCACAGCGTTTCGACACTGGTGCTGTACGCCGTCGCGCCGCTGAACCTTTTGAAGGGCGTCGTCGTCTCGGCGATGACATTCCTGCTGTATAAGCGGATTGAGCGGGTGCTGTTTCGCAAAAAACAGCCGGTGCAGGCGCCCCAGACGTCCAATCCTTGAGAAGATACATTATAAATAGGAATAACGCAAAACAGGCGGCTCCGGCATGACCGGGACCGCCTGTTTTGTGATTCCATTATTTTTTCGCGATGCACTCGCATTCGACTAGCACGCCCTTGGGGAGTGCGCTGACCTCGACGCAGGAGCGGGCAGGGTAGGGCTCGGTGAAGTATTCGCCGTAGATGGCGTTCAGCTTGCCAAAGTCCGCCAGGTCGGTCATAAAGACCGTCGTCTTGACGACGTTGCCCAGGTCAAGCCCTGCGGCCTGCAGGACGGCGCGGCAGTTTTTGAACATCTGATGGGCCTGCGCCTCGATGTCGCCCTCGACGATCGCGCCGGTCTCGGGGACCAGGGGGATCGCGCCGGAGCAGTAGACGAAATCGCCGCAGTCCACGGCCTGGGAATAGGGACCGACGGCTGCCGGTGCATGATCGGTATGGATGATCTTGTTCATAATAAAGATTCCTTTCTGTATTGCGTCGCATGGGCGGGGCCCATGCGGGGAATATGGGGGGATGGAAATGCGGTCAAGCCTGCCCGTTCTGCTCGGCGCGCCAGGCGAGGTATTCGTCATAGGTGCAGAGCTTGTCGCGGATCTTGCCGCCGGGCAGGAATTCGATGATGCGGTCGGCCGTCGTGGCCAGCAGCTCGTGGTCGTGGCTGGCCAGGAACACATTGCCGGGGAAGGCGGCCACGCCCTTGTTCAGCGCCTGAATGGATTCCATGTCCAGGTGGTTCGTCGGCTGGTCCAGCAGGATGCAGTTGGCGCCGGAGAGCATCATCTTCGAGAGCATACACCGGACCTTTTCGCCGCCGGACAGGACCTGCACCGGCTTGAAGACGTCCTCCCCGGAGAAGAGCATCCGCCCCAGGAAGCCCCGGAGGTAGACATCGTCCTTTTTCTCAGAATACTGGCGGATCCAGTCGATGAGGGAGAGGTCGCAGCCGTCAAAATACGGGGAATTGTCCTTGGGGAAATAGCTCTGGCTGCTGGAGACGCCCCATTTGACGCTGCCGCTGTCCGGCTCCAATTCGCCCATTAAAATTTTGAACATCGTTGTCTGCGCCAGCTCGTTTTCGCCGACGAAGGCGATCTTTTCATTCCGCCCGGCGATGAACGAGACATGGTCCAGCAGCTGCACGCCGTCGACGGTCTTGCAGACGTCTGTGACAAAGAGCACGTCCTTGCCGATTTCCCGCTCCCGGGTGAAGCCGACGAAGGGGTAGCGCCGGGTGGAGCAGGGCATCTCCTCCACCGTCAGCTTGTCCAGCAGACGGCGGCGAGCGGTCGCCTGTTTGCTCTTGGCCTTGTTGGCGGAGAAACGCTGGATAAACTGCTGCAGCTCAGCGATCTTTTCCGCGTTGCGCTTGTTTTTGTTGCGGATGAGCTGCTGCACCAGCTGGCTGGATTCGTACCAGAAATCGTAGTTGCCGACATATAGTTTGATTTTGCCATAGTCGATATCCACGATGTGGGTGCAGACGGTGTTGAGAAAATGCCGGTCGTGGGAGACGGTGATGACGGTGCCGGGGAAGTCCAGCAAAAAGTCCTCCAGCCAGTCGATGGAGGCGATATCCAGGTTGTTCGTCGGCTCGTCCAGCATGATGATATCCGGATGACCGAACAGCGCTTGGGCAAGCAAGACCTTGACTTTTAAGCGGCCGTCGGTATCGGCCATTTTGTCCTGGTGCAGCGCCACCGGGACGCCCAGGCCCTGCAGGATCTGGCTGGCCTCGGACTCGGCCTCCCAGCCGCCCAGCTCTGCAAACTCTGCCTCCAGCTCTGAAGCCCGCAGGCCGTCCTCATCGGAAAAGTCCGGCTTTTCATATAACGCGTCCTTCTCCTTGCCGACCTCGTAGAGCCGGGGGTTGCCCATGATGACCGTCTCCAAAACGCTGTAGGCATCGTACTGGAATTGGTCCTGCTTCAAAACGGACATCCGGACGCCGGGCTGAATGGCGACGTGGCCCTTGGTGGACTCCAGGTCGCCGGAGAGAATTTTTAAAAAAGTGGATTTGCCAGCGCCGTTGGCGCCGATGACGCCGTAGCAGTTGCCTGCAGTAAATTGCAGGTCCGCATGCTGGAACAGCACGCTGCCGCCGAACTGAATGCCGAGATCTGAGACGGTGATCATAAAAAGCGGTTTCCTTTCCCTTGTGATTGATAAATTAAAGGCTTCTTTTCCACTATCCTACCATATCGGGCCGGGGAAATAAACCCGCCGTTACAATTTTTTTACAATTGCCCCCTTGCAAAAGGCGAAAGATGCGTTATAATAGTTTTAGCACTCGAACATAATGAGTGCTAAACATTTTCTGAGGATGTGTTTTACTATGGCAAAGAAACAGTTTAAAGCAGAATCCCAGCGCCTGCTGGATCTGATGATCAACTCGATCTACACGCACCAGGAGATCTTCCTGCGGGAGATCATCTCCAACGCATCGGACGCCATTGACAAGTTGGCCTACCGGGCGCTGACGGACGAAAACGTCGGCCTGAACCGCGGCGATTTTGCCATCACGATCACCCGTGACCCGGAGAACCGGATCCTAACGGTCTCGGATAACGGCATCGGCATGGATTATGACGAGCTGGAGAAAAACCTGGGCACGATCTGCCGCAGCGGCTCGCTGCAGTTTAAAAATGAGGCGGAGAAGAAGGAAGATATTGATATCATCGGCCAATTCGGCGTTGGCTTCTACTCGGCGTTTATGGTCGCCCAGACCGTCACGGTCGTCTCCCGGAAGTATGGCAGCGACCAGGCGTTTTTGTGGCAGTCCAACGGCGCGGACGGTTACACGATCCAGGAAGCCAAGCGGGACCAGCCCGGCACCGATGTCATCATGAAGCTGAAGGACGACTCGGACGACGGCAACTACAGCAAATTCCTGGACCAGGAGCAGATCAAGAGCCTCATTAAAAAGTATTCGGACTATGTCCGCTATCCCATTAAAATGGAGATGACCCAGCAGCGGCTGAAGGAGGGCACGGAGAAATCCGAAAAGCCCGAGTGGGAGACGTTTACCGAGGTCGCGACCCTCAATTCCATGGTCCCCATCTGGCAGCGCCCGAAGAAGGACGTGACGGACGACGAATACACGAATTTCTATCGCGATAAATTCGGCGACTATATGCCGCCGCTGACCCATGTGCATGTCAGTGTCGAGGGTGCGGTGACGTATAAGGCGCTGCTGTATATCCCGTCCCAGGCCCCGTATGATTTCTACACCCGGGATTTCAAGGCTGGGCTGCAGCTGTATTCCTCCGGCGTTATGATCATGGAGCACTGCGAGGACCTGCTGCCGGAGCATTTCCGGTTTGTCCGCGGCGTCGTCGATTCCCAGGATCTTTCTTTGAACATCAGCCGCGAGATGCTGCAGCATGACCGGCAGCTGAAGATTATCTCCAACAATCTGGATAAGAAGCTCCGCGCCGAGCTGACGCGGCTGCTGACGGAGGAGCGGGAGAAGTACGAGACCTTCTGGACGGCCTTTGGCCGCCAGATCAAGTGCGGCGCGGTCGCGGATTACGGCGCGAATAAAGAGATGCTGCAGGATCTGCTGCTCTTCTGGGCCGATGGTGAGGGCAAGCTGGAGACGCTGAAAGAATACGTCGCCGCCATGCCCGAGGGGCAGGAGAAGATCTATTACGCCGCCGGCGAGAGCCGCGACCGCCTGATGCAGCTGCCCCAGGTCGAGCGTCTGCAGGATAAGGGCTACGACGTGCTGTTTATGACGGAGGATGTGGACGAATTTGTCCCCCGGACGCTGCAGAATTACGACGGCAAGGCCTTCTGCAATATTACGACTGACGATCTGGAGTTGGATACGGAAGAGGAAAAGAAGGCTGCGGAGGAGCAGAAGAAGGATCTGGAGCCGGTGCTGGACTATCTGAAAAAGCAGCTGGAAGGCCGCATTAAAGAGGTGCGCCTGTCCCAGAATCTGGGCTCCCACCCGGTCTGCCTCGTCCCGGCGGGCGGCATGAGCTTTGAGATGGAGAAGTACTTCAAGCGGATGAACCCGGATATGCCGATGATGGACGCCGGGCGCATCCTGGAGATCAACCCCGCCCACAGCGCCGTGGCCGCGCTGCAAAGCGCCATCGGCCAGGACGAGGAGAAGGCCGCCAAATACGCGGAGGTCCTCTACGCCCAGTCCCTGCTCATGGCCGATCTGCCGCTGGAAGACCCGACGGCTTATACCGATCTGGTCTGCAGCTTGATGCAGTAAAATAAAGTGCGAAGGGCGCTGCAAAATTTGCAGCGCCCTTTCAGCCTGTCAAAGAAAGCTCGCGTAACAGCGAGCTTTTTGGTATAATGGGAAAAAAGAGGAGAGGCGGGGAGAAG
>CAKTTR010000019.1 GCA_934615645.1 uncultured Oscillospiraceae bacterium
GCCCTGTCCGAAGGCAAGCCCCTGTGGGAAGCTGCTGCATTCGCCAATGCGCTGGCGGCCCTGTCCGTCCAGAAGCTGGGCACAACGCCTTCCATGCCGACCCGTGCGGAGATCGACGCATTTATCCAGGCACATCAGAAGTAAACCATAGTTCAGTATTTCAATGATGAAAGGAAGTCTTACATATGTTAAGAGGTATCCCGACTGAAATCAGCCCTGATCTGCTGCATGCACTGGCCTGCACCGGTCATGGCGACCTGATCGTCATTGCGGACGACTTCTATCCCCCCTACAGCAAGTCCCCCAACGCGACGACGGTCTTCTGTAAGGGCAACACGGCTGCGGAGATGGTCGACGCCATCTTGAAGCTGGTTCCGCTGGATGTCGAGTACGAAGCGCACCCGGTGGAATATATGGTCCCGGATGCGGATTCCGGCGTCACCATGGAAGGCTCCAAGGCGTGGGATGATGTCATCGCTGCCGTCGAAGCCAATGGCTACAAGAAAGAATGCGTCGGCACGATCGAGCGCTCCAAATTCTATGAAAAAGCGGGCAGAGCGGCGGTCACCGTCTGCACCAGTGAGCGGCTGCCGTACGGCTGCTTTATCCTGCAAAAGGGCGTCCTGTAAGCCCCCCATTTTCTGTTGTATGTTGTTTGCAAAAGCAAATAAACATAATATTTTTAAGGAGGAACCAAAATGAAAAAGATCATTGCGTTGTTGCTGGTCATGGCCATGGTGGCTTGCCTGTTCGTGGGCTGCAACAACAAAGACGACAGCACCGGCTCTCCGGCGAATGAACCCGCGAGCACGGGCAGCGACAACCCGGATGCGGCGAACACCGCAAACGGCGGCACCTACAAGATCATTTACCTGACCCCCTCCACCGCTTCTGACTTCTGGTCCCAGGTTGAGACCGGCATTCAGCAGGCTATGAAGGACTACCAGGAACAGCTGGGTGTCACCATCAACTACGAAGTCATGGGCCCTGCCGAAGAGTCCGACGCGGAAGGCTATGTCACCGCATTTGAGAATGCGATCGCTGCACAGCCCGATGCCATCCTGACCGCTACCCTGAACATCGACCCGACCATCCCGAAGGCAAAGGAAGCCACGGACGCTGGCATCATCCTGAACTTCGTCAACTGCGGCCTGGGCAACGGCAATGACGGCGCTCACTCCGACAAGTACAACGAATTCTACTACTGCTCCAACACCACCATCGGCGAGATGGCTGCCCAGGCGTTCCTGGACGCGATGGAAGCCCAGAACCTGTCCACTGAGTCCGGCACGATCGGCATGCAGATGAACATGGAAAACGCTGCTCTGAACTTCAGAATGCAGGGCTTCGCCGACTACATGGCAGAAAAGGCTCCTGGCCTGACGCTGACCGACATCCAGTACAACGGCAATGACTCCGCTGACGCACAGGCTGACGCTGAGGGCACCATTTCCGCGCACAAGGATGATCTGATCGGCATCTACGCTGGCAACAACGTCACCTGTGACGGCGTCTGCGCCGCCCTGCGTGCTGCCAACATGAACAGCGGCGTTGTCTCCGTTGGCGTCGACTCCGACGACATCGAGATCGCTGCACTGCGTGACGGCTTCCTGTCTGCGATCATCGTGCAGGACGCTTTCACCCAGGGTTACAAGACGATGGAAAATGCCATCCTGACGCTGGTCAACGGTCAGAACCCCGAGACCGAGCAGGCTGTCAATGTTCCTCCCGTTGTTGTTACTGCTGACAACATCGACAGCGAAGAGATCCAGTTCATGATGTCCCCGTACGTCAAGTAATTTAAGCAGGACACGATTACCGTATTAAGCGAACGAGGGTTCCCTGCGGCCTAAAAACCGCAGGGGCCCTTCATCCTAGGGAATGGGGTGTAACATTGCAAGATACCATCATTAAAGTCGAACATGTGAGCAAATTCTATCCCGGCGTCACCGCTTTGAAGGACGTCAGCTTGGAGCTGAAAAAGGGCGAGGTTCGCGCCCTGGTCGGCGAGAATGGCGCGGGCAAATCGACCCTGATCAAATGTATCATGGGCGTGGAAAAGCCGGACGAAGGCAAGATTTCCATGAATTATGACGGCCAGTGGGTCGTCAACAACAGTGCGGTAGAAGCGCAGGCCCACGGCGTGTTTGCAAACTACCAGCATGTCAATATCGCTCCCGATCTGAGCATTGCGGAGAACTACTATCTGGGCCGCCAGCCCAAGACGAAGATGGGCTTTGTGGACTGGAAAAAAATGCAGAGAGATAGCCAGGCCGTTATTGATAAATTCGATATGGGCGTGGATCCTCTGGCTAAAATTCGCGAACTCCCCATTGCCATGCAGGCAATGGTTACAATCAGTAAGATATCTGTCAATGAAGACATCCGTGTGGTAATTTTTGACGAGCCGACGGCGTTGCTGGAAAATGAAAAGGTCGATATCCTCTTCAAATTCATTGCGGAGCTGAAGGAACAGGGCGTCAGTATTATTTACATTTCCCACCGTCTGGAAGAAATCGTCCAGATCTGCGACAGTGTTACGATCCTGAAGGATGGCGCTTATGTGGACACGCTGCCTATTGCTGAGGTCACGAAGGACTCCTTGATCCAGCAGATGGTTGGCCGTCCAATGACGGACATTTACAACATCGAGCATTTTGAACCGGGCGAAGAGCTGCTCCGTGTCGAGCACTTCTCCGATGAGAAGTATTTCAAGGACATCAACTTCTCCCTGCACAAGGGCGAGATCGTTGGCTTTGCCGGCCTCGTTGGCGCCGGGCGCAGTGAGATCATGCGAGCGCTGACAGCTGTCACAAAGCACACCGAAGGTGATGTTTACATCCACGGTGAAAAAGTCAAGCTGAAGGCTCCCAGCGATGCGCTGAAGCATGGCATCGGCTTCCTGACAGAAGACCGCCGCGCCGATGGCTGCGCGCTGAAGCTGGATATCAAGCGGAACATCAATATGAGCTCCTATGATATGATCAGCAAAAGTGGTATCGTCAACCTGAAAAAGGAGACGCAGCGGGCCGAGGAGTATTCCAAGAGCGTCAACGTCAAGACGCCGTCGATCTCTCAGCTGGTTGGCAACCTGTCTGGCGGCAACCAGCAGAAGGTTGTCATCGCCAAGCTGCTGTGTCGCGATCCGGAGATCTTGATCTTTGATGAACCGACCGTCGGCATCGATGTCGGTGCAAAGCAAGAGATCTTTAAACTGATCGAACGGCTGACAGCTCAGGGCCGGGGCGTGATTCTGATCTCGTCCTACCTGCCAGAAGTCATGGGCCTGTCTGACCGGCTGATCGTTATGGCCCAGGGCAAGATTACCGCGCAGTACGATAAAGAAGCCCTGAAGACCCTCACCGAAGAGGATGTCCTGCGGATGGCATCCATCGAAGATTAAGAGGAGAGAATGCTATGTCTACTACTACGAAAGTAAAGCAGCCCGGCGCATTGAGAAGACTCACGAAGCACTCTGAGTTTACCATTGGCCTGGTCGTTATCGTTCTGTTCCTGGTCGCTGCGTTCGGCACCAGCAACTTCCTGACGAAATACAACCTGATGAACCTGACAAAGCAGGGCGCCATCATCGGTGTTCTGGCTGTCGCGCAGACGTTCATCATCATCACCTCCGGCATTGATATTTCCGGCGGCGCCATCGCTGGCCTCGGCTGTATGACCATGGCCATCATGATCCGCGACGGCTCCTCAGTCGGCCTTGCCATCCTGGTGAACTTTGTGGTCTGTATCCTTTGCGGCTTCCTCAATGGCGTGATCATCTTCGATCTGAAGGTCCCCGCCATGATCGCCACCCTGGGTACCTCCACGATCTACCGCGGCATTTTGAAAATGATGTGTGCCGGTAACTCCATCTCCTTCTTTAATGATGACGGCGTGACCTTCATCAGCCTGTTCGATAAGATCGGCAACTACGACGTATTCGGCTTCATCCCCGTACTGGCATGTATCTGGATCGTCGTCGCCATCCTGGCCTTCCTGATCCTGCGGTACACGATCTTCGGCCGTGACCTGTTTGTCATCGGCTCCGGCATCGACGTTGCTCGTCTTTCCGGCGTCAAGGTCCGTAAGACCTTCTACATGGTCTACTCCCTGGCCGGCCTGATCTACGGCATCGGCTCCATGATGTTCGCTGGCCGTATTCTCCGCGCCATGCCGAACACCGGTGACGGCTACGACATGAACGCCATCGCTGCTTCCGTTATCGGCGGTGCGTCCCTGGCTGGCGGCCGCGGTGCAGTGACGGGTACCTTTGTCGGCACCCTGCTGATGGTCGTCATTCAGAACGCTGGTAAAGCGTTCTCCATCAGCGACTACATCCTGGAAGTCTTGACGGGCGTCCTGATCATCATTGCTGTCGCAATGGATATGATCAAGACAAAGAAGGGCTAATTCGCAATCGAACTGGGCGCGTACAGCAGTGCGCGCCCAGTAGAAAAATACCCGCGCTGCAGGTGATATCCCGGGGCGTGGGGCAAAGAAGCAATCTATGATCTATGGAGGATTTTAACATGAAAGAAGCACTCGGTATGGTAGAGACCAGAGGCCTGATCGGCGCGATCGAAGCAGCCGATGCCATGGTTAAGGCTGCAAACGTACACCTGATCGGCAAGCAGCAGATCGGCAGCGGCCTGGTGACGGTTATGGTCCGCGGCGATGTTGGCGCAGTTAAGGCAGCGGTAGATGCCGGGGCGGCGGCAGCCAAGCGCGTTGGCGAGCTGTACGGCGTGCATGTCATTCCGCGTCCGCATAGCGACGTCGAATTCATTCTGCCGACTCTCGAAGCGAAGGCATAAGATTACAGGTACATAGCAGGTGAAACCTATGGATATTGAGGCGATCAAACGCGAAATGGAGCGCCTGCTGGCAGAGGATTTCCCCGTGGATACGGCGGCTGCTGTGTCCGGTGGGAAGCAGGATGTCGCGGCGCTGCCCCATTACGGCAGGATCCAAGGCGCTGATGTCGTCAGCCACCTGGAGCATAGCCTCCTGAACCCGGATACGACAGTCGAGACGATCATGCGGGAGTGCGCGCTGGCGCGGCGGCTTTCCGTCGCAGCAGTCTGCGTTGCGCCGTACTACGTCCCGGCGGCAAAAGTCGCGCTGTCCGGTTCGACCGTTGCCTTGGGGACGGCTGTCGGCTTCCCCCACGGCTGCATGTCCGCTGCCGCCAAAATGGCGGAGCTGCGGGAGTGCATGGCCAATGGTGCGCAGGAGATCGACGTTGCGCTGAACAACCTGGCGCTTAAATCCCACCAGATGGACGTTGCCCGCCAGGAGCTGGACGAAATGCTGGAGCTGACAAAGGGCCGCGTCCTCATGAAAGCGGTATTTGAGCACAGCATATTTGACGAAGATGAAAAGGAAGCCGTTCTAAAAATGCTGAAAAGCAGCGGTGTGACTTTTATCAAGATCCAAAACATGCTCTCTGGTCACGGCGCGCGCGTTGAGGATGTGCAGTATGCCGCCGGTATTTTGGGCCGCCATATCGCGATCAAGATCGACGGCGGGATCAAGACGCTTCAGCAGGCGCAGGACCTTCTGGCCGCGGGCGCGTCTCGTCTCGGCCTGACGGCGACGGCAAAGATCGCCGCGGAGGCCGGCATTCACTGACCGCCAGATAGAGGAAAGGATAAAACTATGGATATCAATGAAATTATTCGCCAGGTCACCGAAGAGATTTGCGCGAAGTACGGCGCCAGCGGCGTCGCTTCCGCGAATGACGGTATGGACCCGGCGGGTATGGCGAAATATATCGACCATACCTATTTGAAGCCGGAAGCTTCCCTGGAGGACATCCGCAGAATCTGCGACGAGGCGAAAAAGTACCACACCGCCAGCGTCTGCGTCAATCCTTCTTATGTGAAATTTGTCGCCGAGCAGCTGGAAGGCTCCGGTGTCACTCCCTGCTGCGTCATCGCCTTCCCCTTTGGCACAAGCACGCCTGAGGCAAAGGCCTTTGAAGCCAGCGATGCTGCCAGCAATGGCGCGAAGGAAGTGGACATGGTCGTCAATGTTGGCGCCATTAAGTCCGGCGACTGGAAGCTGGTCAAGCGGGATATCGAGAGCGTTGTCAACGCAGTCCGGGGCCGCGCACTGGTCAAGGTCATCATCGAAGCCTGCCTGCTGACGGACGAAGAGAAGGTCAAGGTCTGTACCGTGGCCAAGCTCGTCGGCGCGGACTTTGTGAAGACCTCCACTGGTTACTCCACCGGCGGCGCGACCGTCGCTGATGTGGCCCTGATGCGGCAGACCGTCGGCCCGGATATGGGCGTCAAGGCGTCTGGCGGCGTACGGACCTATGACGATGCCGTTGCCATGATCAAGGCCGGTGCAAACCGCCTGGGTGCTTCGGCCACGAAGAAAATCATCGCCGGGGATCGGGACGATCCGCATAAGTGCTGCAACTGCGGCAACTGCAAAGCTGTCTGCCCGTCCGGCAACGTCGAAATCCGTAAGAAGCTTTATTAAAAAAGGCTCGACGGCAGGCGCAATACTGTGCCTGCCGTTTTACTTTGAGTTAGGAGAGATCGTATGAGAAGACCTATGATTGCCGGTAACTGGAAAATGAATATGACGCCGGGCCAAACGGTCCAGCTGGTTGCCGCGCTGCGGAATATGGCCCAGGCCTCCCAGGCCGAGGTCGTCGTCTGCCCGATGACGGTCAGCTTGTTTGCCGCTGCCCAGGGCCTGAAGGGCTCGAACATCAAGCTGGGCGCGCAGAATGTCCATTTTGAGGACAAGGGCGCGTTTACCGGCGAGTGCAACTGCGCGTCGCTGAAGGAGCTGGGCGTGGAATATGTCATCCTCGGCCACAGCGAGCGCCGCCAGTACTTTGGCGAGACGGACGAGACGGTCAACAAGAAGGTCTGTAAGGCGTTGGCCGAGGGCCTCAAGCCCATCGTCTGTGTTGGTGAAAAGCTTTCGGAAAAGCAGATGGGTATCACGGAAGAGGTCGTCTGCCTGCAGACGAAGGCCGCCTTGCACGGCGTGAGCCGGGCACAGCTGGACGAAGTCGTCATCGCCTACGAGCCCATTTGGGCCATCGGCACCGGCATGACGGCGACACCGGAGGACGCGAACCAGACCATCCGCGCCATCCGGAACGCGATTCGCGATGTCTATGGCGATGCGGCGCAGAATATCCGCATTCTTTACGGCGGCAGCATGAACGATAAAAACGCCCGGGATCTGATGGCCCAGAGCGATATTGACGGCGGCCTGATCGGCGGCGCGAGCCTGGTGGCGGAGAAATTCGAGAAAATCGTCAACTATAACCGTTAAGCGCGGCTGTTGAGGGAGAAAAGTGTATGACGATTTCAGAAATTGCCGCCAAAGCTGGTGTTTCGGCGGCGACGGTTTCCCGCGTCCTGAACGGCAAAGGTCATGTGAAGGACAGCACGCGGCAGCAGATCCTGCATGTCATCCGGCAAAACGAGTATGTCCCCAGCGAGATCGCCCGGGGCCTGAGCAAGAGCGATTCCAATAATATTGGCGTCTTTGTGACGGATATTGAGAACCCCTTTTTCTCCAAGGCCGTGCGGGGGATCGCGGAGAAGGCAGATCTCTATGGCTATAACGTCTTCTTGTTCAATACGGATGAGGACCCGGAGAAGGAGCACCGGTATTTGCAGACGGTCCTTGGCTTGCGAATCAAGGGCCTGATCATCGCGCCGGTTTTTGAGACGGATGATGAGACGCGGCTGCGCCTGCAGCGGATGCAAGAGCGCGGCGTGCCGGTGGTGCTGCTGGACCGGGATATCCACGGCCTGCCGCTGGACGGCGTCTTCTCCGAGGATGAAGAGGGCGCGTATCAGGCAGTCCGGTCGCTGATCCTGGCGGGGCACCGTCGGATCGCCATCATCACGGGCCCGGATTATACGCGCCCTGGCCGGGAGCGGACGGCGGGGTACCGCCGGGCACTGGAGGAATTTGGCCTGCCCCTGGAGGCAGCTTATATCCGCCACGGTAATTTCCGCTCGGATCTGTCGTATCTTTGCACGAAGGAGCTGCTGCATCTGCCCCAGCCGCCGACGGCGCTGTTCTGCGCCAGCAATATGACGACCATCGGCGCGCTCAAGTATCTGAACGAGCAGAGCCTGCAGGTGGGGCGGGATATTTCCGTCATCAGTTTTGACCATGTGGAATATCTCGATTGCATGGGCCTGTCTCTGACGGCGGTGGAGCGGTCCTATGACGAGATGGGCCGCCAGGCGATGGAGCTGCTGCAAAAGCAGTTGACCTCCAGCGCAGATCCCGCGGCCGGGCGGACGCGCGTCTATCAAAAGACGACCTTGGATGTCCATGGCTCTGAGCGCTTGGCGTCCTTGAACCCGGCGCCCGCCGGGCTTTGACGGCGCCGCGCAAGCTGTATCAATGAAGCTTTTCAGTGAAAAAGGAAAAAACGGAACGAACGCAGCTGCGTTCGTTCCGTTTTTTGTGCCAGTGTCCCTTGTGCCCAGGATCACTTGGACCCGGCGGGGGCGGCCGGTCCGTCTGGTTCTGCCATGGATGCGTCGTAGAGTTGATTTTTTGCAAGACCTGTCTGCGCGGCGGCCAGCCGGGCGGCTTCCTTGCGGGAGAGGCCGGACGCCATCAGCTGCCGCACCAGCGCCGCGCCAGCGGCCAGATCCGGGGCGTCCTGCCGTGCCTCCGGCGCGCCGCCGATGACCAGGACAAATTCACCCCGGGGGGCGTTTTCCTGAAAATAGGCCAGGGCGGACGCCAGATCAAAGCGCAGGACCTCCTCGTGCAGCTTCGTCAGCTCCCGGCAGAGGCTGATGGGCCGGTCCGGGCCAAAGCAGGCGAGCAGCTGCTCCAGCGTTGCCAGCAATCGGTGGGGCGCTTCGTAAAAGATCATCGTGCGCGGCTCCGTGCGCAGCTGGTCTAGCCGGGCTTGCCGCTGCTTTTTCTGGGCTGGCAGGAAGCCTTCAAAGGCGAAGCGGCCTGTCGGCAGGGCGGAGATGCTCAGGGCGGTGATCGCGGCGCAGGGGCCGGGAATCGCACAGACGGGGATTTGCGCCTGGGCCGCCAGGCGGACCAGGTCCTCCCCCGGGTCAGAGATCGCCGGGGACCCGGCGTCTGTCACCAGGGCGCAGGTCTGCCCCTGGGCGATGCGGGCGATGACCTCCGGCCCGGAGGCGGCCTTGTTGTGCTCGTGATAGCTCACCAGGGGCTTATGCAGCTGCAGATGGTTCAGCAGCTTCCGGGTGACCCGGGTGTCTTCAGCGGCGATAAAATCCGCTTCGGCCAGCGTCTGGCGGCAGCGGTCAGAGATATCGGACAGATTGCCGATGGGGGTGGGGACGAGATATAAAAGCGCGGCCATGAGGGTCACTCCTTGTCTAAATGATAAAGCTGGCGGTATTCCGCCGTCGGCGCGCCGTCGGGCGTAAAGAGCAGCAGGTCCGGCTCCAATGCCAGGCCCGGCTTGCCGCCCCGGCGGCTTTCGACCAGCAGCAGCGAGACCGGCGCGCCAGCGTGATGGCGTACCAAGCGCATCCGCTTCGGCTCAAAGCCCGCCTGCCGCAGGCCGCAGAACAGGTCGCACAGCCGCTCCGGCCGATAGACCAGCGCCAGACGGCCGCCGGTCTTGACGAGCCACGCCGCCGCATCCAGCAGCTGCGCCAGAGTGCAGGTCTCCTCTGAACGGGCGGCGGCAAGCAGCGGCGAGGCAGCCGCCTGCCCGCTGCCCTGGGGGAAATACGGTGGGTTGGCCACGGCGGCGTCAAAGCTGTGCTGGGGCAGAATCGTGCGGATTTGCCGCAGGTCCGCCTGCAGAATTTCAACGCGGGGGGCGAGGGCGTTGCAGCGGACGCTCTCCTGCGCCGCCTGACAGGCCAGGGGCTGCAGCTCCAGCCCGGTGATCCGGCAGTCCGGCGCGCGGCCTGCCAGCAGGAATGTGATATTCCCGCTGCCGCAGCCCAGGTCCGCAATGCGCATGCCGCGGCCCAGGGTGAGGAAATTTGCCACAAGGACGGAATCCGTGCTCATCCGGAAGCAGTCCTCCGGCTGGAGGATCCGGATCCCGCTGTGTAGCTGCTCAAAATACGCCATACGACCGCCTTCCCGCGTAACGCAACCATGGGTTTTTCATGGCAATACAAGAAACGAGCCTATGCGCAATGCAATTGCAGCATAGGCTCGTTCGTTGTTTCTTACCGCTGTTCAATTGCCTCGGTGGGACATGCTGCAGCGCAGGAACCGCACTCAACACAAGCATCAGCATCGATGACGTACTTTCCATCAACTTCGGAGATGATGCTCAGGGGGCAGGTGTCAGCGCAGGTGCCGCACTGAACGCAAGCGTCCGTAATGAAATATGCCATTTTTGTAACCTCCATAATAAATTGCAAAAAATTTTGCACCTTTATTCTACCATGTTTTTTAGAAAAAGCAATAACCGAATTGCATTTCCGCCAGAAAGACCGGCGCGGTTTAAAACCGGATTTTTCCGACGACAATAGGGGGGTAAGATCTGGCACAGAGCGAGGAGGCGCGGTATATGCGGGTGAAATTTTCCTGGGAAACAGAGCGCCTGCTGCAGCAGGCGGCCTGCGAGGCCCGGGGCATGGGCCACGGGTACCTGGGCAGTGAGCATCTGCTGCTGGCGATGAGCCGCGCGCCGGAGACGACGGCTGGGCGCATCCTGCAGTGGTGCGGCGCGCCGTATACGGCGCTGGCGCCGCTGCTGCTGGCGCAGATCGGGCAGGGCAGCCCCGGCAGCCCGCTGCGCCAGGGAATGACGCCGGGGGCGGCGCAGGTGCTGGGCGTCGCCGCCCAGGCGGCGTCGGACCTGGGCGGCGGCCCGTTGGAGCCGGTGCATCTGCTGCTGGGGGTCGGGCGGCTGCCGGAGAGCGGCGCGGCGCAGCTGCTGCAGCAGTGCGGCGTCTGCCTGGACGATGTTTTTACCGACGCCGTCGTAAGCCTGCGGCGCCGGGAATTGGACACGGAAAAGAGGGGGATTCCTACGAGAGTATTAGATCAATTTGGCATAAACCTGCTGGAAAAGGCGGAGAAAATGGAGACGGTCATTGGCCGGGAGGCGGAGATCGCCCAGGTCATCCAGATCCTTTGCCGGAAGAATAAGAACAACCCCGCGCTGATCGGGCAGCCCGGCGTGGGCAAGACGGCCATCGTGGAGGGGCTGGCCCAGCGGATGGCCCTGGGCCATGTGCCGGAGCCGCTGCGGGGAAAACGACTCGTCAGCGTCGACGTGGCCGGGATGGTCGCAGGGACAAAATACCGGGGCGAATTTGAAGAACGCCTGCGGGATATGCTGGCGGAGATCCAGCGGGCGGGGAATATCATTCTCTTTGTCGATGAGATGCACACCCTGGTGGGCGCCGGGGCCGCCGAAGGCGCGATCGACGCCTCCAATATTATGAAACCGGCCCTGGGCCGGGGCCAGCTGCAGCTGATCGGTGCGACGACGCTGGAGGAGTACCGCCGCTATATCGAGAAGGACGCCGCCCTGGCCCGGCGTTTTCGCAGCGTCCAAATCGCGGAGCCGAGCCAGGACCAGACACTGCAGATCCTCCGGGGTTTGCGGCCCGGCCTGGAGCAGCACCACCGCCTGCAGATTACAGACCAGGCCCTGGAGACGGCGGTGCAGATGGCGGCGCGCTATCTGCCTGAGCATTATTTCCCGGATAAGGCGCTGGACCTGGTGGACGAGGGCGCGGCCATTGCCGCCCTGGAAGCCGCCCGGGGCGGCCGCGAGCGCTTTACCCGGCAGCGGGCAGCGCTGGACCGGGACCTGGGCAGCGCCCTGCAGGAGCGCCGGCTGGACCAAGCCGTCCAGCTGCAGCAGAAGCTGAGCCGCCTGGAGCAGACGATGCCCCAATATACCGTGCAGCCGCGGCATGTCGCCCAGGCGGTGGCAAATCGCACCGGGATCCCGGCGGGCGAGGTCCAGGACCAGGAGCGGCAGCGGCTGCAGCAGCTGGAGCAGCTGCTGCGGGAGCGGATCGTCGGCCAGGACCAGGCGGTGCATGAGATCGCCGGGGCCGTCCGCCGGGGCCGGGCAGGGCTGGCCAGTCACAACCGGCCGGTGGCGGCGATCTTGCTGATGGGCCCCACCGGCGTGGGGAAGACGGCCCTGTGCAAGGCGCTGGCCGCCGTTGTCTTTGGCAGCGAAAAGGCGATGATCCGGCTGGATATGTCGGAGTATATGGAAAAGCACGCCGTCTCCCGGCTGGTGGGCGCGCCGCCGGGCTATGTCGGCTATGAGGACGGCGGGGATCTGACGGAGAAGGTGCGCCGCAATCCCTATAGTCTCGTCTTGCTGGATGAGCTGGAAAAGGCCCACCGGGATGTGACGGGGCTGCTCCTGCAGATCTTTGACGACGGGGTTTTGACCGACAGCACCGGCCGCCGTGTGGATTTTCGCCACACCCTGATCGTCATGACCTCCAACATCGGCAGCGACCAGACGGGCAAGGGCGGCCTGGGCTTCTGCCCAGATAGCGAGCCCACCCGCCGCCAGGCCCAGCTGGAGTCGCTGTACCCGCCGGAATTCTTGGGCCGCATCGACTGCATCACCCAATTTTCCGCCCTGGGGCAGGCAGAGCTGACCCAGATCGCAGCGATGCTGCTTCGGAGCCTGCAGGAGCGGGCGGCGCAGCGGCAGGTCATGCTGCAGATCAGCCCGGCGGTGGCTCCGCTGTTGGCGAGCCAAAGCAGTCGGGAGCGGGCAGGCGCCCGGGGCATCCGGCACCGGCTGCAGCAGGAGGTGGAGAACCCGGTGGCCGAGCAAATGCTCAGCTGCAGCGGCCGCCCCCTGGCGATCCAGGTGACCGTGGCGGAGGGCCGCGTCATCCTGCGCTGATCGTGCGTTTGTTTGCAAAACTAGAAACAAATATTCGAAAAAGTGCGTGTTTTTATGAATAAAGCTTAAATTTTACTGGAATATTTTCCCAAAACCCGAATTTATGGTTGCATTTTTATTTTGAAACGGCTATACTAAAATCAAAGTGGAGCAAAATGGATGAAAAGAGATCCAAAGTGGAGCGAAGTGAAGTGAGGTGAAGCGAGATGTTCGGAAAGTACCGCCACAGTGTCGACCCGAAGGGCCGTCTGTTTGTGCCCGCCAAGCTGCGGGAGGAACTGGGGGACGCTTTCTACGTCACGCTGGGCCTGGACCACTGCGTCTCCGTTTACACGGAGGCCGCCTGGCAGCGCTGCATGGAGAAGTACAATAACCTGTCCATGTCCCAGAGCCGGGCGATGCGCCTGCTGCTGGCCAACGCCGCCAAGTGTGAGCCGGATAAGCAGGGCCGCTTCCTGATCCCCACGGAGCTGCGGGACTATGCCAATATCCGGCAGAACGTGGTCTTCATCGGCCAGGGCAATCACGCGGAGATCTGGGACGCCGAAGCATACGAAGCCATGGAGGCGGAAATGCTCACGCCGGAGAACCTGGCGGCTGCCATGGAGGAATTGGGATTCTGATGGAATTTTTGCATCGGTCTGTCCTGCTGCAAGAGAGCATCGACGCGCTTGCGATCCGGCCGGACGGCATTTATTTAGACGGCACCCTGGGCGGCGCGGGGCACTCGCTGGAGATTGCCCGGCGGCTGACAACGGGGCTCCTGATCGGCATCGACCAGGACACCGTCGCCTTGCAGGCGGCAAGCCAGCGCCTGGCACCGTACCGCGACCGGGTCAAACTGGTGCACGCCAATTTCCGCGCGCTGGATACTGTCCTGCACGACGCCGGGATCGCCGGGGTCGACGGGATGCTGTTTGACCTGGGCGTATCCTCGCCGCAGCTGGACGACAGCAGCCGGGGCTTTTCCTATATGGCGGATGCGCCCCTGGATATGCGGATGGACCGGGACGGCAGCTTGTCTGCCTATGAGATCGTCAACCAGACGCCGGAGGACGAGCTGAAGCGGATCCTATGGCGCTACGGCGAGGAACGGTACGCGCCGCTGATCGCGGCGGCCATCGCCCGCCGCCGGGCCGAACGCCCGATCGAGACGACGCTGGAGCTGGCGGAGCTTGTCCGCGGTGCAATGCCGGCGCAGGCGCGGCGAGAGAAGCAGCACCCGGCCAAGCGGACCTTCCAGGCCATCCGGATCGCCGTCAACGACGAGCTGGGCGCGGTGGAGGATATGCTGGGCAAAGCGGTCGACCTGCTGAATCCCGGCGGGCGTCTGGCCGTGATCACCTTCCACTCGTTGGAGGATCGAATCGTAAAAACAGCAATGGCGGAGGCAGCGCGGGGCTGCACTTGTCCGCCGGAATTCCCGGTCTGTATCTGCGGCAAAAAGCCGCGGGTGCGCCTTGTGACGAGGAAACCGATCGTCCCGGGCGCGGCAGAGCTGGAGGAGAACCCCCGCGCCCGCAGCGCAAAGCTGCGTGTGGCGGAAAAGCTGCCGTAGGGTGGCGGAAAGGATAGGCGAGTGCCATGGCGGCGTCCCGGAAAAAGCACAATACTGCGGCGTACCGTACAAACGGCGCGGCTGCGTACGACGTGGGCTATACCCAGTATACCTATGGCAATACGGCCCCGGCCCGGAAACCTGCGCAGAAGCCGAAGCGCCAGCCCAAGCCCCAGAAGCGGGCCCGGGCGAAGCTGACGGTCGCGCCCTTGGCGGTGGCGGGGATGCTGCTGGCAGGTCTGATGCTGCTGCTGGTCATCTGCGGCTATGTGCAGCTGTATGAGGCGACGAACGAAGTCGGCCAGCTGCAGGATGAGATCGCGACCCTGCAGGAGAAAAATGACCGCCTGCAGTCGACCTATGACGAAAAGGTAGACCTCAACACCGTCGAATCCGAGGCGGCCAAGCTGGGGATGCATAAGCCGAACAGCAAGCAGTCCATCGACCTGAATCTCTCCGGCCGGGATAAGGCGGAGATCATGACGACGGAGAAGGAAAACATTCTGCAGACTGCCTGGAAGGCCATCACCGGGACGGCGAAAAAAATGATAGAATACTTCCGCTGAGCGGGACATACAGTTTGACAAAGCGCAGCCGGGCGAATGCGCCGGGCTGCGGTGTGACCGCTGGCAATCGGTGCCGCGCTGCAGTTTGCGGCGCGGCACACCGCGCAAAGATGGGGAACGACGATGGCAGGCAAAAAAACCGGAAAACGAAAATGGAATATCCGACCGGGGAAGGAAGACCCGGCTTCTAACAGGCTCTTCCTGCGCCGCACATTTTGCATTATGGCAGTGTGTGGCATTCTTCTGTTTATCCCCCTGATCATCACGCTGTTTCACATGATGATCACGAAGCACGATGTCTATGAGAGCCAGGCCATCGCGAACCAGACCCGCAGCACGACCATCAGCGCCGACCGGGGGACGATCTACGACCGGAACATGAACGTACTGGCGTCCTCCTCCACGGTGGAAAATGTCTTCCTGGACCCGCTGGAGCTGAGCCAGGACAAAGTGGATCTCAACCAGCTGGCCCAGGATCTGGGGAAGATGCTGGATATCGAAAAGTCCTATATCATCGAGCAGGCTTCCGATACGAAGATGCGCTATAAGGTCATCAAGCGGAAGATCTCGGAGGACCTGGCCGATGAGGTCCGGGCCTATGTGAGCGAGAATAAGCTCCGGGGCGTGTACCTGGAGGCAGACTCCAAGCGTACGTATCCCAACGCCTCGCTGGCGGCGCAGGTCCTGGGCTTCACCAATGCGGAAAACGTCGGCTCCGAGGGCCTGGAATCCTACTATGACGATACCCTCGAAGGCAATGCCGGGGCCGTCGTCACGACAAAGGGCAACAACGAAACGGAGATGCTCTACTCCTACGAAAAATACTACGAAGCCTCCGACGGCAGCAGCCTTGTCTCAACAATCGACTCGACGGTGCAGTACTATCTGGAGAAGAACATGGAGGCGGCCATTACGAAGTATGACGTGCAGAACGGCGCGTTCGGCATCGTGATGGATGTCAATTCCGGCCAGATCCTGGCCATGGCGACAATGGGGACGTATGACCCCAACAACTATCTGGAAATTTACGATGCTTCCACGCAGGAAAAGCTGCAGGAGCTCTACGACGAAGCCCAGAAGGAAAAAGAGGGCAGCACCGCCCGGGAGACACTGCTGGATGAATACGACAGCGAGGTCGTCAAGGCGCGGCTGCTCCAGTGGCGCAACCGCTGCGTCTCCGACGGCTACGAGCCGGGCTCCACGTTCAAATGCGTGACCCTGGCGGCGGCGCTGGAGGAGGGGGCTGTGACCCTGAACGACAGCTTCTACTGCGGCGGCCAGGCCAAGATCGCAGGCCGTGACGATGTCCTCCACTGCTGGAAGAGCACCGGCCACGGCGCGGAGGATACGGCCCAGGCGCTGCAAAATTCCTGCAACATTGCCTTTGCCGAGATCGGCATCAAGCTGGGCGGCGAGGCGCTTTACAATTATGTCGAGGCCTTTGGCCTGCTGGAAAAGACGGGCATTGACCTGCCTGGTGAGGCGTCGGGCTATTTCTTCAGCAAGGATGCCCTGGCGGACCCGAACAGCAACGCGTCGCTGACCTCGGCGGCCTTTGGCCAGACGTTTAAGGTCACGCCCATCCAGCTAGTGCGGGCGATTGCCGCGGTCGTCAATGGCGGCTATGTGCTTGAGCCGTATATCGTCAGCGAAGTCCTCGACGGCGACGGCAACGTCGTCCAGCGCAACGAGCGCAAGGTGCTGCGCCAGGCCATCAGCGCCGAGACGTCCAAGACGATGCGGGAGCTGATGGAGAGCGTCGTGACCGAGGGCACGGCGGGCAATGCGCAGGTGGCCGGCTACGCCATCGGCGGCAAGACTGGCACATCGGAAAAGATCGACGTTTTTGATGAAAACGGCAACCGGGTCGACGATAAGATCGTCTCCTTCGTCGGGGTCGCGCCCATCAACGATCCGCAGTATGTCGTCCTCGTCGCGCTGGATACGCCGTCTAACAGCTCCGGGTACTATGTCTCCGGCGGCGTTATGGCAGCCCCCACGGTGCGCGATGTGATGGCGGATATCCTGCCGTATCTCGGTGTCGGCGTGGAATATACGGATGAAAACGCTGCCAGTGTCAATATGACGATGCCCTCTGTCACGGATATGACGGAGGAGGAAGCGGCAGCGGAACTGAAGGACAACAACTTAACCTATATCGTCGTTGGCGACGGCCCGCGGGTCACGGATCAGATTCCGGCGGCGGGCGGCCAGGTGCCGGGCGGCGCCCAGGTCATTCTCTATATGGGCGAGGAAAAGCCGACGGATCTGGTAACAGTCCCCAATTTTATCGGCAAGAGCGTTGCCCAGGCCAACCAGGCGATCGCCGGGACGGGCCTGTATCTGCAGTCCAAGGGCGCGAACACCGGCAGCGGGACGGTCACCGTCACGAGCCAGGATACCGAGGCCGGGACGCAGGTCGAGCGCGGCACGCTGGTCACCGTCGAGTTTACGGATTCCAGCGCCCAGGATTAACGGGAGGATTTACGAATGAAATTAGAAAAGCTGCTCCGGAACGTACCCGTGACCGCCTGCACAGCGGCGCGGGAGCTGGAGATCACCGGCGTGTGCTATGATTCGCGGCAGGTGCGGCCGGGCGACCTCTTTGTCGCCGTGCCTGGCTTTGCTGCCGATGGGCACCGGTTTATCCCCATGGCGCTGGAAAAGGGCGCGGCTGCGGTGCTGTGCGAGAAGGTCCCGGCGGAAGGCGCCTATATCCAGACGCCGTCGACACGGGCGGCACTGGCGCAGGTCTCTGCCAACTGGTTCGGCGATCCGGCCAGCGGCATGAAGCTCATCGGCGTCACCGGGACAAATGGCAAGACGACGGTGACAACGGTCCTGAAAGAGGTCCTGGAGCGGACGCTTGGCGCAAAGGTCGGCCTGATCGGGACGATCCACAATGAGATCGGCGACCAGATCATCCCCACCGAGCGGACGACGCCGGAGAGCTTTGAGCTGCAGCAGCTGCTGCGCCGGATGGCTGACGCTGGGTGCCAGTACGTCATCATGGAGGTCTCGTCCCACGCCATTGCGCTGGACCGGGTCGCGGGGCTGTATTTTGCCGTCGGCGCGTTCACGAACCTGACGGAGGACCATCTGGATTTCCACAAAACAATGGACGATTACGCCGAGACGAAAGCCCGGCTGTTTGAACGCTGCGACGCGGCAGTCATCAATGCTGATGACCCCTACGCGCCGCGGATGCAGGCCCATGCGGCCTGCCCAGTCTGCACGACGGCGGTACATACCCCGGCGACGCTGCAGGCGCAGAACGTCAGCCTGCACGCCGACCATGTCGCGTTTGACGCGGTTCTGGACGATCAGCGGGCGGCGGTGACGCTGCCTATCCCCGGTGGCTTTACCGTTTACAATGCGATGACGATCATCGCCATCGCCCTGCAGCTGGGGCTGCCACTGGAGAAGATCACGGCGGCGCTGCGGCAGGTGCACCTGGTCAAGGGCCGGGTCGAGGTCGTCCCGACACCCGGGACGGATTATACCGTCCTCATCGATTACGCCCACACGCCGGACGCGCTGGAAAACGTCCTGCGTTCCGTGCAGGGCTATTGCAAAGGCCGGGTCATCGCTGTCTTTGGCTGCGGCGGGGACCGTGATCCCATCAAGCGGCCTATTATGGGCAGGATCGGCGTAGAAAACGCGGACCTTGCCGTGATCACGTCGGACAATCCCCGGACAGAAGACCCGGAGGCCATCATCGCCGATATTCTCCGGGGCGTCGAGGGAACGCAGACGCCCTATGTCGTCATCCCGGACCGGCGGGCAGCCATCCGCTGGGCCATGGATCATGCACAGAAGGATGATATCATCGTCCTGGCCGGGAAAGGCCACGAGACGTATCAAATCATCGGGACAGAGCACCGCCATTTGGATGAGCGGGAGGAAGTCGCGGCGCATCTGGCGCAGAGGGAGGCTTGAGACGGATGGCAAAATTTACGTTGCAGCAGGTGGCTGACGCGTGCGGCGGCCAGGTCGCGCCGGAATTTGCCGCAGTCACGGTGAACGGCGTTTGCTCCGACAGCCGGAAGCTTCGCCGGGGGCAGCTGTTCGTTGCCCTGAAGGGCGCGCGGTTTGACGGGCATGATTATATCCCCGTGGCCATCAAAGCCGGGGCAGCGGGTGCGATCTCGGCGCGGGAAATGCCCGGCCTGCCGGTCGTCGTCGTGCCGGATACGCTGCGGGCCCTGGGCGATCTGGCAAGGTGCTACCGGCAGTCACTGGAGATTAAGGTGATCGGCATCACCGGCAGCGTCGGCAAGACGACGACAAAAGAGATGATCGCCGGGATCCTGGAAACGGCCTTCCGCACTGCCCGGACGGAGGGCAATTACAATAACAACATCGGCCTGCCCCAGACAGTCCTGGAGATCCCGGAGGATTACCAGGCGGCCGTCCTGGAGATGGGGATGAACCATTTCAATGAGATGTCCTATCTCACGTCCATTGCCCAGCCGGATATTGCCGTCATTACGAACATCGGCACGATGCACATTGAGCACTTGGGCAGCCGGGAGGGGATTTTGCAGGCAAAGCTGGAGATCCTCGAGGGCCTGCGGCCCGACGGCCGGACGGTCTTCAACGGCGACGAGCCGCTTTTGTGGAACCTCAAGGAGTACAACCGGGTGACGCCGCTGTACTTTGGCATTGAAAACGACGCCTGCGATGTTCTGGCCAAGGACGTGGAGACCGTCGACGGCGGGATGAACTTCCGGGTGCACGCCTTTGGCGACGAGATGGAGGTCTTCATCCCCGCGCCGGGGATGCATATGGTCTATAATGCCCTGGCGGCCATCAGCGTCGGCTATCTGATGGGCATCAAACCGGCGAAGATGCAGCGGGCGCTGGCCATGTTCCGCAATGCCGGGATGCGGCAGGAGATCCTCAAGCGGGATGGCTATACCGTCATCGCCGACTGCTATAACGCGGGGCCGGAGTCCATGGAAGCGGCGCTGCAGGTCCTGGCCGATACGCCGACCCAGGGGCGGCGCATTGCCGTGCTGGGGGATATGCTGGAGCTGGGCGTCTGCTCCCCGGCGGAGCACTATCGGATCGGCCGACTGGCCGCGCAGACAGCGAACGCGCTGTTTACCTACGGAAAAATGGCCGACCGTTATATCAGCGGGGCCGTCACCGGCGGCATGAACCAGAAGCGGGTCACGACCTATAAGACCCATGAGGAGCTGGCAGACGCCTTGAAGCGATTCGCCAAGCCCGGCGATGTGCTGCTGTTCAAGGGCAGCCGCGGGATGCGGATGGAGCAGGCGCTGGAGCTGTTTTTCCAAAACGAAAAGAAATAAGACAAGATCATAGCTGACATGGCGCAGCAAGATCAGGATCAGAGAGTACAGGAGGAGAGCGCATGGTACGGATCATTGTAACGATTCTCTGCGCATTTATCGTGGGGCTTGTTTTGGGGAAGGTCTATATCCCCATGCTGCATGCCTTGAAAGCGGGCCAGTCGATCCGCGAGATCGGGCCGAAGTGGCACAGCAGCAAAAACGGCACGCCGACCATCGGCGGGATCATCTTTATCACGGCGATGCTGGTGTGCGTCTTTGCAGGCATCGGCAACCAGGAGGGGGATTATACGCACCTGCTGGTGCTGGCCTTTGCGCTGGTATTCGGCGCCATCGGCTTTATTGACGACTTTTTCAAGGTCAAATATAAGCGGAACCTGGGCCTGACGGCGCTGCAAAAGCTGGCGCTGCAGCTGGTGGCCTCGGCGGTATATCTGTTCGTCCTGGCGAAGATGGGCAACCTGACGTGGGACCTTTACCTGCCCTTTGCCAATAAGACGGTCTATATCGCGCCGGTGGTCTATATCCTCTTTGCAGTGTTTGTCATCGTCGGCTGCGTGAACGCGGTCAATCTGACCGACGGCATCGACGGCCTGGCGACGGGCGTGACGATGCCGGTCATGCTGTTCTTCCTGATCGTCAGCGTGGCGGCGGGGCGGATGTCGCTGGCATTATTTCCCGCTTGCCTTTTGGGCGGCTTGGGTGCATTCTTATGCTATAACTTCCATCCGGCCAAGGTCTTTATGGGCGATACCGGCTCCCTCTTCCTGGGGGCGGCGGTCTGCGGGATGGCGTTCGCTCTGGATATGCCGCTGGTGCTGATCCTGGTGGGCCTCATCTATATCATCGAGACGGTCTCCGTCATGATGCAGGTGACCTATTTCAAGCTGACCCATGGGAAACGAATTTTTAAGATGACGCCGATCCACCATCATTTTGAGATGTGCGGCTGGAGCGAGGTCAAGATCTTCACGGTGTTTGTCACGGTCACGGTGCTGATGTGCGCCCTGGCCTGGTGGGGTGTCTCCGGGCGGTTTTGATCGTTTGACGGCAGAAAGGAGTATTGCCATTGAAGCGCGGTAAACCGGCGATTTCGGTCGTAAAAAGTGAGCCTGCGGTGCAGAGCGCGCCGCGGGAGAAAATTGAGGTGGATGAGCGCGGCCTGGCAGATACTCCCTTTCTGATCTTAACGGTACTGCTGGTGGCCATCGGCGTGATCGTGCTGTTTTCCGCCAGCTATGCAAGAGCGTATGTCGATAAGGGCAACGCGGCGTATTATTTCGTCCGCCAGGCGGGCTTTGCCGTCTCGGGGATCGTGATCATGCTGGTCATCAGTCGGCTCAACTACCAAATGTGGCGGGCGGCGTCGTTCCTGATCCTGGCCGGGGCCATCCTGTTTCTGATGGCGGTGCCGCTGGTGGGCACAGAAGAAAAAGGCGCGACGCGCTGGATCAACCTGGGCTTTGTCAGCTTCCAGCCGTCGGAGCTTGCAAAGGTCGGCATGGTGCTGACGTTTGCGGCGATGATGTCCATGTGGAAGGACCGGATGCAGACCCTGCGCTACGGTGTCGCGCCCTACGTTCTCATCATGGGCGTGATCGCGGTGCTGCTCTATCTCGAGCCGCACCTTTCGGCGACGATGATCATCCTGGGCGTCGGCGTTATTATGATGTACCTGGGCGGTACGGATAAAAAGTGGCTGATCTTGGGCGGCGTTCTTGTTGCGCTGCTGCTGGTGGTGTATCTTGCCACCAAGGGCTACTCCGCCAACCGGATCACCGCCTGGCTCCACCCGGAACGGGACGCCTCGGATAAGGGCTACCAGATCATTCAGTCCCGCTATGCCATCGGCTCCGGCGGCCTGACGGGCCTGGGCTTCGGCAAGAGCCGCCAGAAATATTTGTATCTGCCGGAGGAGCATAACGACTATATTTTCGCCATCGCCTGCGAGGAGCTGGGCTTTATCGGCGCGATGGTCATCATTACGCTGTTCGTCCTTTTGATTGTCCGCGGGTATTGGATCGCCATGCACGCCAGAGACCGATTTGGCGCGCTGACCGTCGCGGGGCTCATCACCCTGCTGGCGCTGCAGGTGTTTTTGAACATCGGCGTCGTTTCCAACTTCCTGCCGGCGACGGGCATCAGCCTGCCGTTCTTCTCCTATGGCGGCACGGCGCTCTGGGTCAACCTGGCAGAGATGGGGATCATCCTCGGGGTGTCCCGGCAGAATGAGAACAACATCGCCCTGCGGCAGGCAAGGCGGGCAAAAAATGCAAAGCGTGCAGAAAAGAGGAAGCAAAATGCGAGTGATCTTCACATGCGGCGGGACCGGCGGGCACATTAACCCGGCCATCGCTGTGGCAAAGCTGCTGCAGAGCCGGCAGCCGGACTGCGAGATCCTCTTTATCGGCGCCGTCGGCGGGATGGAGGAGACCCTGGTCCGCCGGGAGGGTTTCTGCTTGGAGACGCTGAAGATCTCCAATTTCCAGCGCCGCCTGACGCCTGCGGCCATTGGCCATAATGTCAAGACGGCGGCCAATATCGCTGGGGCCATGCGCCGGGTCAAAAAGATCCTGCGCCAATTTCAGCCGGATGTGATCGTTGGGACCGGCGGCTATGCCAGCTTCCCGGCCCTCAAGCAGGGCGCGAAGCTGCATATCCCCACGGCGGTGCACGAGTCCAACGCTGTCCCGGGACTGACGACCCGGATGGTTGCCGACCGGGTAGACCGGATCATGGTCTGCTTCGAGGAGAGCAAGGCGTGTTACGCCAATGCCGACCGGGTGCGGGTCGTCGGGATGCCGGTGCGGGAGGAATTTATCTACCGTAAGCGGCGCGACGCCCGGCAGGCCCTGGGGTTGGATGAACGGCCCCTGGTCGTCTCCTGCTGGGGCAGCCTGGGTGCCCGGGAGATGAATAAAAAAATTGCGGAATTTTTCAAGCTGGAGTCGGCCCATGACCCGTGGCAGCATATCCATGCCACCGGGTCCTATGGCTGGCGCTGGATGCCGGAATATGTCCGGCAGCTGGGCGTCGATCTGACGCAGCATCCGAATATCGACATGCGCGAGTATATTTATAATATGCCAGAGCTGATGGCAGCGGCGGATGTTATCATCTGCCGGGGCGGCTCGTCCACTTTGAACGAGGTGGCGGCGGCGGGTACGCCGTGCATCATTGTGCCGTCGCCCAACGCGACGGACAATCATCAGGAGAAAAACGCCCGCATTTTGGAAAAGCGGGGCGCGGCAGAGGTCCTACTGGAGCGCGACTGCGACGGCAAGACGCTCTATGAGAAGACCGAAGCGCTGCTGGCCGATCCGGACCGGCGCGGCAAGATGCGGCAGGCGCTGCTTTCCATGGCCGTCGTCGATTCGGCGGAGCGCATTTACCAGATCATTTTAGAACTGGCCCGGGCACGGTGACCGGGGCCTGCGCATAGGATGGGGAAACTCATCTGTGCGGAGGCGATCATTTGCAGAGCATTATCGTAGAAGGCGGCACGCCGCTGCGCGGCGAGGTGTGGGTACACGGCGCGAAAAACGCAGTGCTGCCCATCCTGGCGGCGACGGCAGCCCGGCAGGGGCAGTATGTGCTGCACCATTGCCCCCGGCTGCAGGATGTAGCCAATACGTTGGAGATTTTGACTTATCTGGGCTGCCGGGTCAGCTGGCACGGCGATACGATCACCGTCGACAGCCGCCCGTTGTGCCGGTGCGATATCCCGCAGCGGCTTATGCAGAGTATGCGCTCAAGCATCCTGTTTTTGGGCGCGCTGCTTGCCCGCTGCGGCGAGGCGGCAGTCTATGCTCCCGGCGGCTGCCCGTTGGGCGGCAGACCGGTCAATCTGCACCTGGCCGCGATGGAGGCCATGGGCGCGGAGGTAACGCAAGCGCCGCCGCAGCTGTATGTCGCGGCGGACCCCCTGCACGGGACCACGGTGACGCTGACCTATCCCAGTGTCGGCGCGACGGAGAACATCATGCTGGCCGCCCTCAGCTGCCACGGGACCGTTACGGTCTATAACGCGGCCAAGGAGCCGGAGATCGAGGATCTGGCGGGCTTTTTGACGGCCATGGGTGCAAGCGTCATGGGCGCCGGGACAGCGGTGCTGCAGATCACCGGCAGCCGCCCGACCCATGACGCGAGCTATACCATTATGCCGGACCGCATCGAGGCGGCGACGTTTCTGGCCGCGGCGGCAGCCACCGGCGGCAGCGTCCGGCTGCGGGGCGTGCGGGTTGCGCACCTGTATGCCGTGGTGCAGGCCCTGCAGCAGGCCGGGGCCCGGATCGACACCGGCCCGGAGACGCTGTATCTGCGCGCCGGGCCGCTGCATGCCATTCGCCCGGTACGGACGGCGCCCTACCCGGGCTTCCCGACCGATGCCCAGGCGCTTTTGATGGCGGCGCTGCTGCGGGCCGACGGCATTACGATTTTGGAAGAACAGGTCTTTGAGAACCGCTTTCAGCATGTAGCGGCGCTCCAGGCCATGGGCGCAGATATCCAGGTGGCCAATCGCATTGCCCGCATCCGGGGCGTGGCCTTGCTGCACGGCTGCGATGCCGCGGCGACGGACCTGCGGGGCGCGGCGGCGATCATTGTCGCTGCCTTGAGCGCCGAAGGCAGGACCCGTCTGACGGGGATTTCCCATCTGCTGCGCGGCTATGAACAGCTGGATTGGAGCCTGCGCCAATTGGGCGGTCAGGTCCGCCTGCAAGACGAGACGCCCCAAGGCGGCACTTGGGATGAAACTACATAGAAATCCGGTTTTTCGGCCCTGGGCCGGGAAAACCAGGAGCCGGAGGAATTGAGAATCCATGGAACATAACGAACCGAGACAGGAAAGAAGCCCGGCCCCCCGGGAAAATACGCCGCGCCGCCGCGCGGAGACGCAGCGTCGTCCGGCCCGGCAGCGCCCAGACCGGGCCCGGCAGAAAAGACCGGCGGAAGGCGGCCCCGCCCGGGAAGCGGGCCCAGACCGTCCAAAGCGCCCGGTCCGCCAGCGGCCCCGCCCGGCAGACCGACGTGCGCCCCGGCCGGAGGGCCAGGCGGCAGAACGCCGCCGCGATTCGCATCCGGCCCAGCGGCAGGCGCGCCGCCCGGCGAAGAAGCCGGCCTATGGCCGCCTGTTTGACCATCGCTTCCGCGTTCGCCTGATCACGACGCTGGCGCTGGCGGCGGCGGTGATCCTGTGCTTTATCGTTTTCTTCCGGGTCAATACCATTTCTGTCACTGGCAACGAGAAATATACCCAGCAGGAGGTCCTGGATGCGTCCGGGATCGAAAAGGGCGACGCGCTGCTGCTGGTGAATAAGAGCGCCGCCGCCGGGAAGATCATCGCGGCACTGCCGTATATCGACCAGGTCCGCATCGGCGTCGCGTTCCCCAATGTGGTCAGGATCGAGGTCAAGGAGCTGGATACGGCCTATGCCGTGGCGGCTTCGGACGGAACGTACTGGCTGATCAACAGCAGCGGCCGTGTCGTGGAGGAGACGACGGCCAAGGCCGCCGCCGGGTATCTGCAGCTGACAGGCTTCCAGGTGGACCCGCCCCAGGCAGGCGATACCATCTCTGCCAGCAGTGCGGCAGCCAAGACCGATACGCAGACCGGCGATGCGGCCTCCGGCGACCAAACCGGAGACACGACTGGCGACACCGCATCCAGCGGGGAGACGGCAGCCAGTGCGGACCCTGCTGATGATGCGACGCCCAAGGAGCGGCTGCAGACGGCGCTGGAGATCCTGCAGGCGCTGGAGACCGGCGGCGCGGCCGGGGTCACGCAGGTCGATGTCACATCTTTGAACGATATCAAAGTTTTTTATGGAACGCAGTATGAGGTGGACTTTGGCGCGGCGGTGGACCTTAGCTATAAGGTCGAGTATATGCTTGCCGCTGTGGCCCAGCTCAATGATTATGAATCCGGTGTGTTGGATCTGACCTTCCAGGAGGAGAAAACTGCCCGGTTTATCCCGTTTCAAAGCGAAACCGTCGCTGGAAGCAACTAATTTTGTGAAAATTTCGAATTTCTATTGACCTTGGGGAAATTTCACGATAGAATAAAAGCGTATAATTCTGCGCAAGCTGTTTTATCCCCTTTTGATAGATTATTCGGCAGCAATCTAGTTTTGCATGTGATAGATAGAAGATCAATACATAGGAGGAACGCGTATGTCCGAATCGTTTGAAGAAAAAGTTGTAAATATTAAGGTTATTGGCGTCGGCGGCGCCGGGAATAACGTTGTTAACAGAATGATCGCAAGCGGCATCACCGGTGTGGATTTTGTCGCTGTCAATACCGATAAGCAGGACCTTAACAAGTCCAAGTGCCCCAACAAGCTCCAGATCGGCGAAAAGCTGACCGGCGGCATGGGCGCTGGCTCCAAGCCGGATATTGGCAAGAAATCCGCAGAGGAGTCCCGCGCGGCCATCTCCAAGTGTTTGGAGGGTGCGGACATGGTCTTTATCACGGCCGGTATGGGCGGCGGCACGGGCACGGGCGCGGCCCCGATCATTGCGGACCTGGCCCACGAGTCTGGCATTCTGACCGTCGGCGTCGTGACAAAGCCCTTCCGCTTTGAAGGCGCGAACCGGATGCGTCAGGCAGAGGCGGGCATCGCAGCCCTGAGTGACAAGGTCGACTCCCTCATCATCATCCCGAATGACCGGCTGAAATACGTCACGGATCAGAAGATCACCTTTGCCAACGCCTTCGGCATCGCAGACGATGTCCTGAAGCAGGCGGTAACGTCGATTTCCGAGCTTGTCGGCTATTCCGAGCGGGTCATCATCAACCTGGACTTTGCAGACGTCTCGTCTGTCATGAAGGATGCAGGCCGGGCCCATATGGGTATGGGCGTTGCCAGCGGCCGGGACAAGGCGGAGCAGGCGGCCATGGCGGCTGTTTCCTCGCCGCTGCTGGAGACTTCCATCAATGGCGCGACGGGCGTCCTCATCAGCGTCACCGGCGCGATGGATATGGGCCTGGACGATGTCGAGACGGCGGCCAATATCGTCATGGAAGCGGCCAATCCCGAGGCAAATATCATCTTCGGCGCGTCCTTCCTGGATGAGTTTGAAGATGAAATGCGCGTGACGGTCATCGCCACCGGCTTTGACGGCAAAAACGCCGGGGAAGCGCCTGCACAGGCAGAAGAGGCGAAACCCAGCACCGGTGCATTCACCAGCGCGGGCGAAAAGGCCAAGGGCAGCGTCTCCGTCGCCACGGAGGATGTCAACGATATCGACGAGATCTTCAAGATCTTCAACCGCGACTGATCGCGCGGGATAAAAAGTGGCTGCAGCGAATTTTGGCGGTTTGCTGCAGCTGCTTTTTCGTTTTCCGCCCAGCGGAATGGCGAAGGAGGAGGCAACAATGAACAATCGCAACAAGCGCTCCGACCCGTCGCACCGGCTCTATGACGCGGTGCTGTCGCTGCAAAACAAGCAGGAGTGCTACCAGTTTTTTATGGACCTTTGCACCCCGCAGGAGCTGCAGGCCATGGAGCAGCGCTTCGAAGTCGCCTGGCTGCTGCACAAGGGGCTAAAATACAATGATATTCTCGAGCGTACCGGCGCCAGCTCCGCGACGATCAGCCGCGTGAACCGGAGCCTGCTGGGCGGGACAGGGACCTACGACAAGGTCTTTGCCCAGCTGGAGGAGGATGCGTGATGGCCTACGAAGCATTGGCGTCGGCCTATGACGCACTGACCTACGATATTGCCTATGACGATGCTCTCCGATTTATGCAGCAGCTTTTGGCGGAGGCCGGCCTGCACCCGGAGACGGTGGTCGACCTGGCCTGCGGGACAGGGTCGCTGTCTGTCCGCCTGGCAGCCCAGGGCTACCGGGTCTATGGTGTGGACCTCTCAGAGGAGATGCTGACCCAGGCGGCGGAGAAGGCCATGCAGATGGAGCACCCGCCGTATTTTGTCTGCCAGGATATGTGCAAGCTGGAGCTGCCGGAGCCGGTGGATTGGATCGTCTGTATGCTCGATAGCGTCAATTACATCCTGGACCCGGCGGACTGCGCCAGCATGATGCGCCATGTGGCAGCGTGCCTGAAGCCGGGCGGCATGTTTATTTTTGATATCAACACACCGGAAAAGCTGCGGGCGCTGGATGGCCAGGTATTTCTGGACGAGACGGAGGACGACTACTGCGTCTGGCGGACAGAGTTTGACGCGCAGGCGCGCATCTGCTATTACGGGGTCGATCTGTTCGAGCGCCGAGGCGAGGTTTGGGCGCGCAGCTTTGAGGAGCACCAGCAGTACGCCTATACCCCGGCGGAGCTGGAACAGGCCCTGCGCGCGGCGGGCTTCACGGCCATCCGCGCCTATGCCGACGGGCAGATGATCCCGCCGCGCCCGCAGGAGCAGCGGATCTATTTCACAGCGAGGAAGGAAGCTTAGCATGAGAGATTATATCGTCCGCGCCATCACGGCAGACGGATTCGTCAAGGCGGCAGCCATTTGTTCGACGGGGCTGGTAGAGCAGGCCCGGCAAATGCATCAGACGACACCGACGGCGACGGCGGCCCTGGGCCGGGCGCTGAGCGCAGCATCGCTGATCGGCAATACGCAGAAGGTCCCGAACGGCTCTGTCACGCTGCAGTTCCGCGGCGGCGGCCCGCTGGGAACGGTTATGGCGGTCTCTGACGCGGAGGGCAATGTCCGGGGCTACGTGCAGAACCCGCATATCACCCTGCTGGAAAAATACAAGGGCAAGCTGGATGTCGGCGCTGCCGTCGGCAAAACGGGGACACTGACAGTCATTCGCGACCTGCAAATGAAGGAGCCCTATACCGGGACGATCCCGCTGGTCTCCGGCGAGATCGCGGAGGATATCACGGCGTATTTTGCCATGAGTGAGCAGATCCCGACGGCCTGCGCCCTGGGGGTCCTGATCGACCGGGACCAGTCGGTCAAAGTGGCGGGCGGCTATCTGATCCAGCTGCTGCCCGGCGCGCCGGAGGATGTGATCGGCCGCATTGAAGCAGGTATCAAGGCCCTGGGGGCTGTGACCCCGGCGATGGAGGGCGGTATGACGCCCCAGGAGCTGCTCAGCGCCGTTCTGGCGGACTTTACGGTGGAATTCCTGGAAGAGGACCCGGTGTGCTATCGCTGCTACTGCAGCGCGGAGCGGGTCCGTACGGCCCTCATCAGCTTGGGGCGCGAGGAGCTGCGGAGTATTGAGGAAGAAAGCGAGCCGCTGGAGGTGACATGCCAATTCTGCGACAAGGTCTATCGATTCACGCCCCAGGAAATTGGCGCACTCCGAAGCAGCCTGGAGGAGGAAAAATAAAAATAAAAAACTTGGAAAAAATGCTTGACTTTTTAGCGGCGCGCCTGTATAATAACACTCGTCGCTGAGGTCGAAAGATCGCGGCTGGACAGTACGGAAGGTTAGCTCAGCTGGGAGAGCACCTGCCTTACAAGCAGGGGGTCACAGGTTCGAGCC
>CAKTTR010000020.1 GCA_934615645.1 uncultured Oscillospiraceae bacterium
ATGGTGGATTCGAACCACCGAAGGCGTTGCCAGCAGATTTACAGTCTGTCCCCTTTGGCCACTCGGGAAATCCCCCCTATGCAATTGGGCTCAATTTGAAGGCTGATGGAGCTGGTAGACGGACTCGAACCCCCGACCTGCTGATTACAAATCAGCTGCTCTACCAACTGAGCTATACCAGCGACTCAAATGAGCATGGTTATTATACGCCCGGTTTGGGGAATTGTCAAGCATTATTTTTCTCTTTCGCGAAAATCCGCTTTTCAAAACCTCACTAGTCCCCGCCTGCCCCGGCGGTGCCGGGACAGGCAGCGGGCGCGGCTTTATTCCAGATTCAACTTCCGGCGCAGCAGCACCGTCGTGATGATGTAATAGACAACGCCGAAGACAGCGAGGAAGCCGGTCAACGAAAGCAGGACCGCATGGCCCGAGGCCACGGTGAGCAGCAGACTGCCAGAGGAGAACAGGAGCATCGACCCGACGATCTGGGCAATGATCTCCAGCGCAAAGAAGAAGGCGACACTCAGCAGCATTTTGTGCGTCGTGAAGCTGTGGCCGATGGTTAAGGCGGCATAGAACAGCAGGCAGTTGGTCAGCCCGGAGACGAGCAGCAGCGCAAGGACTTCCAGCGTCCAGCCAATGGCATCGCCGTGGTACTCCCGGAAGAAGCAGAGCAGGCTATCAAAAGCGTTTTTAAAGAACCAGCCCACCCAGTCCAGCTGGAACATGGCCAGGAAAATACTGCCAAGGATCAGTACGCCCGTCACAGCAAAATAGCAGACGGCGACAATCATCCGGCTCCAGACCAGCTGGTGCACATTCACCGGCAGCGTGTGGGTCAGATAAGCCTCCCGGCTGAGCATAGACTGCTGGAACCGCTTGACCATCGTGACGACTGCCATGACCCAGGCGGCGATCACGCAGACAACGAACAAAAAGAGCAATATGCCGCGCAGGATCGAAATCGCATTGGCCGTCGTATCCGTCATGACACGGCCAGAGAGATTGACCAAAATGCCCAGCACCGGCAAGCCGATCCAGATCGGCAGCATCGGCCGGGCCGCGGCAACAAATTCGTGTTTTAATAATTTTCCAAGCATTTGAATTCCTCCCTGAACAGTGCGTCCACACTGCATCCCTTCTCCTGGCGAATGGCATCCACGCTGGACTGCAGAACGACCTTCCCCCGATGAATAAAGATTACCTCATCCAAAATCTGCTCCACATCCGCGATCAGGTGCGTCGAAATGACGACCGAGGCAGCGGGATCATAATTGGAAATGATCGTATTTAAAATGTAGTCCCGGGTCGCCGGGTCGACGCCGCCGATGGGTTCGTCCAGTAGATAGAGCTTTGCAGTCCGGCTCATGACCAGGATCAGCTGGACCTTTTCCTGTGTGCCCTTGGACATGGTCTTGATCCGCTGCGCCGGGTCGATGCCCAGCCGGGCCAGCATCTCCAGGGCCCGCTGGGGCTGGAAATCGGCATAGAAATCAGAAAAATAACCCAACAGCTGCCGCACGTTCATCCAACCTGCTAAATAGCTTTTCTCCGGCAGATAGGAGACGATCTTTTTCGTCTCGATCCCCGGGGCCATGCCGTCGATGGTAAGGGTGCCGCCATCCGGTGTCAGCAGACCGTTGGCCAGCTTGAGCAGTGTCGTTTTGCCGCTGCCGTTGGGGCCGAGCAAGCCGATGATCCGCCCCGGCGCGATCTCCAGGCTTACATCCTGCAGCGCCGCCGTCGCGCCGAAGCGCTTTGTCAGATTTTTACATTCCAGAATCGCCATTTTGTGCCTCCTTGCTGCCGCTCTGCTCTATCAGAGCGACGATTTCTGCCCGGGCGTAGCCCAACTCGGCCATCGCCTGGAAAAATTGCGCCAGCTGCTGCTGCGCCAATTCCTGTTTGATCGTTTGAATCATATCACTGTCCTCCGTTACAAATCGTCCCGCGGTGCGCTGGCTGAATACCAGCCGCTCCCGCTCCAGCTCTGCAAGCGCCCGCTGCATCGTGTTCGGGTTGACCCCAGCCTCCAGGGCAAAGTCCCGCACCGCAGGCAGCCGCTGCCCGGGCTGAAATGTCCCGGCGACGATGCGCAGCTTGATCTGCGCCACCAGTTGGGTGTAGATCGGCGCGTCATTGCGAAATTGCCAAGCCATATCGTACCTCCTCGTTCATATCATTGCACTAAGATACTAATACAAAGATACAAAAATGTCAAGAGAAAACTGAAAAGAATTTTAAAAATTTTTTCGCAGCCGCAAAAAAGCAGCGCGCCGCCGGGGAAACCGGGAGCGCGCTGCAAAAAGCAGGGCAAATAATTTAAATCTTAATGAGCTGATATGCGTCGTCGCCCAGGCCGATCTTCTTGGCGTGGGCTGTCTGGACACGCCAGTTCGTCGTATCGTGAACGGCAGCGAAGAGGTCCTGCCCCGGCTGCCGGGGCTTATCCGCCTGGCTGCCAGCCAGCACGGGCATTTTCGCGCAGGCATCGGCGCAGGCCTGGTCCAGCGCCACCGGGTCCAGGGAGGCGAACATGCCGACATCCGGGATGATCGGCACATCGTTCTCCGCGTGGCAATCGCAGTTGGGGGAGACATCCATGACCAGGCTCAAATGGAACGCCGGGCGGCCATCCAGCACCGCCTTGGCATACTCGGCCATCCGGCAGTTCAGGACGTCAAAGGCTGCGTCATACTGCGGCTCGATGACGTCCATGGGACAGACGGCGATACAGCGCCCGCAGCCGACACACTTTGTATGGTCGATGTGGGTGACGGTGCGGCCTTCCATAACTGGGGCATCGTGGGCGCAGATGCGTCGGCAGGAGCCGCAGCCAATGCAGGCCGACGGGTCCGAGACCAGGGGCTTCCCGGCAGCGTGCATCTCCATCTTCCCGGCCCGGGAACCGCCGCCCATGCCAATGTTCTTAATGGTGCCGCCGATCCCGGCGTTTTCATGGCACTTGAAATGGGTCAGCGAGACGACGATATCCGCATCCATCAGCGCCCGGCCGATCTTGGCCTCTTTAATATAGTCGCCCCCTTGGACGGGAACGGCGACCTCGTCGTTGCCCTTCAGTCCATCGGCGATCAGAATATGGCAGCCGGTGGTATACGGCGTGAAGCCGTTCTGGTAGGCGGATTCGATATGCTCCAGGGCATTTTTCCGTCCGCCGACATAGAGCGTATTGCAATCCGTCAAAAACGGCTTGCCGCCCAGCTCCTTGATGACATCCGCGACAGCCCGGGCATAATTGGGCCGCAGAAACGCCAGGTTCCCCGGCTCGCCAAAATGAATTTTGATGGCGACGAATTTCCCCTTCCAGTCGATCTGGCGGGCGCCGGCGGTGAGCATCAGCCGCTTGAGCTTCTGCAGCTGGTTTTCCGCGGCGGTCGTGTGGAAATCGGTAAAGTATACGTTCGATGGCATGCGATGCACCCTCCTTACTTTATTTCTAACAGTTTACCCCCGCGTGAAAAATCTGTCAAGCCGTGGTGGGCAGCCTTGCAAAGGAAACGGGGCTATGTTATAATAATATCTCTAATTATGCCCAGGTTTCTTGATTTTTGTAAGGAGGGTGCGTTTTGTGAATTCTCAAAAACTCAGTCGGCTGATCCAGCCGGGCATGGCCCTGTATTTCTGCCTGCTGTTTGCCTTCGCCGCCGCGACCTTCTTCTTCGGAGATCTTTATCTGGCGCTGGGCGAGGCTGCCGTCGGGCTGCTGCTTCTGCTCTACTTTAAAATAAACGCCATGCGCCGCCGCCGGGAGATTTCCGCCTATATCCAAACCGCGACGGACACCTTGGAGACGGCGGCCAAAGGCGAGATGCCCTTCCCCATGGCTCTGGTCAAGCTGGGAACAGGCGAGATCGTCTGGAGCAACGACCTCTTCCACACGGCCACCGGTGCAAAATCCGCCAGCCTGTTCACAAGCCGCATCACGGATTACTGCCCGACCCTGAATTTTGATTGGCTCAAGGCCGGGCAGGCAGAGTCCCCGTACGACGTCAGCCTGCGGGACCGGACCTACCGGGTCATGGGCAATATCGTCCGGACGGAGCACGGCGCGGAGCATGTGCTGCTGGCGACGGTGTATTTTATTGATATCACGGAGTTGTCCCACGTCAAGCAGGAGTATATCCGCTCCCGTCCCGTCGTCGGGATCATCCTGGTGGACAATTACGACGATCTGACGAACAATATGCCAGAAAACGGCATTTCCAATCTGAACGTCGCCATTCACGACCGCATCGCCGCCTGGACAGACGGTGTCGGCGGTCTGCTGCGGAAGATCGAACGCAATCGCTATCTCTTCCTCTTTGAGGCAAAGGATCTTCCGGCGATGGTCGAGAAGAAATTCTCCCTGCTGGAGACGATGCGCCAGGTCAAAAACCCGGCGGGCATCCCGGCGACCGTCTCCATCGGCATCGGCAAGGACGGGGCCAATTATACCGAGTCCTTCAGCTTTGCGACGCTGGGCATTGAGATGGCCCTGGCCCGGGGCGGCGATCAGGCCGTCATCAAGGACCGCTACAATTTTGCGTTTTACGGCGGCCATACCGTCACGGCGGACCGGCGGACGAAGGTCAAGTCCCGGGTCGTAGCCGGGTCGCTGTCCGAGCTCATTCGCCAGTCGACCCATGTGTTTGTCATGGGCCACAAGAACGCGGACCTCGACTCTGTCGGCGCGGCAGCCGGTGTGGTCTGCATCTGCCGGAAGCTGGGCAAGCGGGCGCGCATCGTCCTGGATCTGCAGGAGAACGCTGCAGGCGCCTTGATTGCCCAGCTGCAGCAGCAGCCAGAGTATGAAGGAGTCTTTGTCTCCGGGCAGGAGGCCCTGCTGATGGCGGACTCCAAGAGCCTGCTTATCGTCGTGGATACGAACCGGCCGGACCAGGTCCAGAGCAAGCCGCTGCTGGAGAGCATCATCCGCGTCTGCGTGGTGGACCATCACCGCCGGGCGGCGGATTATATTGAAAAGGTCGTCTTGAATCTGCACGAGCCCTTCGCCTCCTCGGCGTCGGAGCTGGTGACGGAGCTGCTGCAGTATACCGTCGAGGCCGGGGATATTCTCCCGGTGGAGGCCCAGGCGCTGCTGTCCGGCATCGTGCTGGATACGAAAAACTTTGGCGTCCGCACCGGCAGCCGGACCTTTGAGGCCGCCGCCTACCTGCGGAAGCTGGGCGCAGACCCGGCGGATATCAAAAAACTGCTCAAGAGCGACCTTGCCGACACCCTCTCCCGCTATGAGATCATCAAGAGTGCGAAAATTTACCGGGAAAATATCGCCGTGGCGGCGCTGGATTACACCGTGCCCCGGGTTCTGGCGGCCCAGGCAGCCGATGAGCTGCTGTCCATCCAGGGCGTCGAGTGCTCTTTTGTCATGTTCCCGACGGACACGCAGATCATTATTTCCGCCCGGTCCCTGGGGGATATCAATGTACAGATGATCCTGGAGCCCCTGGGCGGCGGCGGCAACCCCGCCATGGCCGGCGCGCAGATCTCCGGCAAGCAGATGCCAGCGGTGATCACCGAGCTGGTCTCGTCCATCGACCAATATTTTGAAGAGTAAGATCAAACGAAAAGAGGTTTTTACGATGAAGGTAATTTTACAGCAGGATGTCAAAGGCAAGGGCAAAAAGGGCCAGATGATCGACGTTTCTGACGGCTACGCCCGGAACTATATGCTGCCCCGGAAGATCGCCATCGAGGCGACACCGGACAATGTCAACACCATGCGGATGAACGACAAGGCGCTTCTGGAACGCCAGACGAAGGAGCGGGCCGAGGCCGTGCGCATCATGAACGAAATGAAAGAAGCGACCCTGACCCTGCGGGTCAAGGGCGGCGGCGCGGGCCGTCTGTTCGGCTCCGTGACGACCCAGGAGATCTCCGAAGCGCTGAAGGAGCAGATGCATATTGAGATCGACAAGCGCAAGATCGTTCTGGACGAAGCCATTAAAAACGTCGGGACCTATACCGTCAAGTGCAAGCTAGGCTATGAGGTCGTCGCCAATCTGAAGGTCAAGGTCGAGGAGCTGTAAGATGCCGGCAGCGCCGGATCGGGAGGTGAAGCAGCATGGATGAATTATTGTCGCGCCAGGCGCCCCATTCCTTAGAAGCGGAGCAGTCTGTCCTGGGCTCGATGCTGATCGACAGCCGCTGTGTCAGCGATGTCATCGGCATGGTGCGCCCGGAGGAATTCTACCTGCAGCAAAACCGGGATATCTTTGAGACGATCTATTCCATGTTCAATTTCTCCCAGCCCATCGACCCGGTCACGGTGCTGGACAAGATGAAAGAACGCGGCGTCTTCGACGAAAAGACGACGCTGGAATATTTCAAGCAGCTCATGGACATCACGCCGACGGCGGCCAATGTCGCGCAGTACTGCGCCATCGTTCACGATAAGGCGCTGCTGCGCAGCATCGACCAAGCGGCGGCGGAGATCCAGGAATCTGTCCAGGCGGGCACCGGCCCGGCGGCCAGCATCCTGGAAAATGCAGAGAAGAAGATCTATGCCCTGAGCCACGGCAATACGGGCCAGACCCTGGAGCATATCGGGACGATCCTCCTGAAAGTCTTCGACCGGCTGACGGAGCTGGCTGAGTCGGGCAACGCGTTCCCCGGCCTGTCCAGCGGTCTCCGGGACCTGGACCAGAAGATCAACGGGCTCAACAAATCCGACCTGATGCTGATCGCAGCCCGCCCTGGCATGGGCAAGACGTCTATGGCGCTGAACATCGCTTTGAACGTCGCGAAAAAGTATGATATCACCGTGGCCTTTTTCTCCCTGGAAATGTCCCGGGAGCAGTTGGCCATGCGTCTGATCGCCAACGAAAGCTTTGTAGATAACCAGAAGCTGGCCACCGGCCAGCTGTCAGAAGACGAGTGGGGTAAAATCGGCCTGGCGGCTTCCGCCCTGAGCCAGACAGACATCCGGGTGGATGATAACCCGGCCATCACTGTGGCGGAGATGAATGCCAAGTGCCGCAGGCTGGATAAGCTGGGGCTGGTCGTGATCGACTATCTGCAGCTAATGACCTCCTCCGGCCAGCGCAACGCCAGCGGCGAAAACCGCCAGCAGATCGTGGCGGATATCTCCCGCTCTTTGAAGATCATGGCCAAGGAGCTGCAGGTGCCGGTGGTCTGCCTGAGCCAGCTCTCCCGTGCCAACGAATCCCGGCAGGACAAGCGGCCGATGCTGTCGGACCTGCGTGAGTCCGGCGCCATTGAGCAGGACGCCGACGAGGTGCTGTTCTTGTACCGGGACGATTATTACAACGAAAATTCCGAGGAGAAGAACGTCGCTGAGTGCATCATTGCCAAGAACCGTCACGGCGAAACCGGGACGGTCAAGCTGCAATGGCTGCCCCAGTATACGACCTTCTCCGATCTGGAGTGGCGCCATGCTGAATAAATTCCGCCGCTATAATACTGTGGCTGGACTGATCGCCCCGGGCGACGCCATCATCTGTGCCGTCTCCGGCGGCGCGGACTCCATGGCGCTGCTGGGCTGCCTGCTGGCGCTGCAGGAGGAATACGCCCTGACCGTCAGCGTGCTGCACTGCAATCACCATCTGCGCCCGGAAGCAGACAGCGACGCGGCATTTGTCCGGGATTTCTGCCAAGCGCGGCGCATCCCCTTCACCTGCTGCGAGCTGGACGTCACCGCCCAGCAGCGGCAGACGGGTCAGAGCCTGGAGGACGCAGCCCGCAGCCTGCGCTACGCCTGCTTTGCCCAGGCCCTCCCCCAGGATGCCAAAATCGCCACGGCCCACAACGCCCAGGACAATCTGGAGACGAGCCTCATCCGTCTGGTGCGGGGGGCAAGCCCCCGGGGGCTGAGCGGGATCCCGCCCCGCCGGGGCCGGATCATCCGGCCGCTGCTTTTTGCGACCCGGCCTGAGATTCTGGCCTTTTTGCAAAAGCAGCACATTCCCCATCGGGAGGACGCATCGAACGCGACGGACTTTTGCCTCCGCAACCGCCTGCGGCACCATGTCGTGCCGCATCTGACGGCGGAGAACCCCGCACTGGAGACGGCCTGGCTGGAGACAGCCCGGCAGCTGCGCGAGGAAGACGCTTATCTATCTGACCTGGCCCAGGCGGCCATGGCGGACGCCCGGCAGGGAACCGGCTTTTCCATCGCCCGGGTGCAGGCGCTGCATCCGGCGCTGCGGGCGCGGGTGCTCTTCGGCTTCTTGCAGGCCTTCGGTGTCCGGCAGCCCCGGCGGGAGCATGTCCGCCAGCTGGAGGCGCTGCTGGCATCCCAGTCCGCCTCGGGGCGGCTGTCGCTGCCCGGCGTCTGCCTGGCCCGCGATTATGATACCGTCGCGCCTGCCGCGGCGCCAGCCCCGGCCCCAGCGTTTGCCGCGGCGCTGCAGATCCCCGGCGTGACGCCTTTGCCCGGCCTGGGTCTGCGCATCCGGTGCGAACTGGCCCCAGCGGCAGAAAATTTCGAAAAAATCGCAAATAGTACTACACAAATCCTACTCGATTATGCTATGATAAAAGGGCGCGCGCTGGCAGTCCGGCCGCGCCAGCCGGGGGACGTGCTGCGCCTGCCCGGCGGCACCCGCACGCTGAAGCGGCGGATGATCGACTGTAAAATTCCCCAGGCCCAGCGGGACCGCATCCCGGTCCTGGCGATGGGAGAACAGGTCCTGGCAGTCTTTGGGTTAGGAACGGACCCTGCCTGGCAGGCGCAAGCAGGCAAGCCTTGCCTGCGCATGATTTTAGAGCAAGAAAAAGAGGAACACACGCATGCATGACGATATTCAGAAGATATTACTGACAAAAGAGCAGATTGCTGCCCGGGTGGCAGAGCTGGGGCAGACCCTAGCGCAGGAATATGCGGGGAAGGATCCGGTGTTTATCGGCGTTTTGAAGGGTGTTGTCGTATTCTTCGCCGATATGGTCCGGGCGACGCCGATCCCCTGTCAGTTTGATTTTATGGCCGTCTCGTCCTATGACGGCACCACGACGACTGGGCAGCTCCAGATGAAAAAGGACGTCTCCGTCGAGATCAAGGGCCGCCATGTCGTCATTTTGGAAGATATTCTGGACACCGGGCTGACCCTGCGGGCCGTGGCCGATCACCTGTCCGCCATGGAACCGGCCTCCCTGAAAATCTGCGCGCTGCTGGACAAGCCGGCCCGCCGGGAGGCGGAGATCGAAGCGGACTATGTCGGCTTTACGATCCCCAATGAATTTGTCGTCGGCTATGGGCTGGATTATAATGAAAAATACCGGAATCTGCCCTTTATCGGCGTGCTGAAGCCGGAGGTATACGGCGCCTGATCCGCCGGGAAGGAGATGGACTATTGAAAAAATCAAGAATTGCATCCTTTGTCTTTTATATTCTCGTGCTGGTGATCCTACTCACTGCGGTAACAGCGCTGTTTGGCCGGAACAAGGCGGATTACCTCTCCTATTCCGAAGCTGTCACGCTCTTTGAGGAGGAGAAGGTCCACGCCTTCACCATCAAGGACGGCGTCCTCACCATGACACTCCAGGATCAAACAACGGCCAAGTGTGAGCTGGGCAGCTTCCAGGCCTTCTACGACGATATGCACGAGCTGATCGCCAAGCAATACAACGAGGGCATCCTGGAATCCTACGATTACCAGCCTGATTCCAAAACGCCGATTCTGCTGACGATGCTTCCGTATATTCTGTTGATCATCGGCGCAGTCGTCATTATGTTGATCCTGATGAACCGCATGAGCGGCGGTCAGGGCGCAGCAAAATTCGGCCGAGCCAACGCCCGGTTGGCCGATTCCAGTAAGGAGCGGGTGACCTTTGCCGATGTGGCAGGCGCGGAGGAAGAAAAGCTGGAGCTAGCCGAGATCGTCGATTTCCTCCGGGCCCCGAAAAAATACACTGCCATGGGCGCCAGAATCCCCAAGGGCGTCCTGCTGGTCGGCCCTCCGGGGACGGGCAAAACCCTCATCGCCAAGGCGGTGGCCGGAGAAGCAGACGTGCAGTTTCTCTCCATCTCCGGCTCTGACTTTGTCGAGCTCTACGTCGGCGTCGGCGCAAGCCGTGTCCGCGATTTGTTTGACCAAGCGAAGAAAATGGCGCCGTCCATCGTCTTTATCGACGAGATCGACGCTGTCGGCCGCCGCCGCGGCGCCGGTATGGGCGGCGGGCACGACGAGCGAGAGCAGACCCTGAACCAGCTGCTGGTGGAGATGGACGGCTTCAGCAAAAACGAAGGCGTCATCGTCATGGCAGCGACGAACCGGAAGGATATTCTCGACCCTGCCCTGCTGCGGCCGGGCCGGTTTGACCGGCAGATCTACGTCGACGCGCCGGATGTCCGGGGCCGCGAGGCGATCTTGAAGGTCCATGCCAAGGATAAGCCGCTGGCGGATAACGTTGATCTCAAGGTCATTGCCCGGGCGACCTCCGGCATGACGGGTGCAGACCTGAGCAACCTGCTCAACGAAGCGGCACTGCTGGCAGCCCGCAAGTGCCGCCCATGCATCACCATGCCGGATATGGAGGAATCCATTATGAAGGTCATGGCCGGGCCGGAAAAAAAGAGTCGGGTCGTCTCCGCACACGAGCGGAAGCTGACGGCCATCCATGAGGCGGGCCACGCTGTGACAGCCTACTATCTGCCGACCCATGACCCGGTGCAGCAAATCACCATCGTGCCCCGGGGCGCGGCAGGCGGCATGACCGTCTACCTGCCGGAGGACGACACCCACTGCCCCTCCCGCAACGAGATGTTTGAATTTATCGTCTCCCTGCTGGGCGGCCGGATCGCAGAGCACCTACAGATGGACGATATCTCCACCGGCGCCTCCAGCGACCTGCAGCGGGCCAGCAGCATTGCCCGTCAGATGGTCGCCCGCTACGGCATGAGCGAGCGCCTGGGCGCCGTCGTCTATGACGACGATGGGGAAATTTTCGTCGGCCGGGACTATGAGAAGACCCTGGCCTACTCAGACCAGACGGCCAGCGTCATTGACGAAGAGGTCAAGGCGACGATCGACCGGGCCTATGCCCAGTGTACCGGCATTCTGACCGCCCACAGCGAACAGCTGCTGGCCGTGGCAGATTTCCTGCTGGCCCATGAGCGCATGAGCCGGACCCAGTTTGAAGCCTGCATGGCGGGCCAGCCCATCCCCGAAGAGGAAGAGGGGCTCTTCCAGTCCTTCCTCCATGAGACGGCAGCCACCCAGCCGAAAGAACCGGAACAGCCGGAGATTTCGGAAAATTCGGAATGGCCGGAACAGGACGCCGGACCGGAGCAGCCGGGCACACCGGAATAAAGCATCCCATCGCCCTACCCTGCTGCGCAGGCCGGGCGGCAGGGACCTGCCCAGCGCAGACAGTGCGCGGCAGGTCCCTTTTCTTGCACGCGCGCTGTGCGCCGTGCGTTTTCATGCGTTTTACAAGGAGGAGCAAGATGACGCCACAGGAAGTATTGGAAATTTTACATGTCGCCGAGCGGCTCAAGTGCAATACCCGCCATTGCGATACCTCCACCGGGCGGCGGGAGAGCGTGGCAGAGCACAGCTGGCGGCTCTGCCTGTTTGCCCTGCTGCTGGAGCAGGAGCCGGAGTTCCGGTCGCTTGATACGGACCGGGTCCTCCGGATGTGCCTGATCCACGACCTGGGGGAGGCCTTCACGGGGGATATCCCCGCCTTTTCCAAGTCGGCCCAGGACGAGGGGCGGGAGCAGGCGCTGTATGAAGATTGGATCGCCCAGTTCCCGCCCGCCAACCGTGCCCAGTTCCAGGCGCTGCTGGCAGAGATGACCGCCCTTGCGACGCCGGAGGCCAAGCTCTATAAAGCGCTGGATAAGCTGGAGGCGGTCATCCAGCATAATGAGGCCAGCCTAGATTCCTGGCTGCCCCTGGAATATGACCTGCAGCGGACCTACGGCCAGGAGGCAGTCGAATTCTCGCCCTATCTCCGGGCCCTCAAGGCGGAGATCGACCGCTGGACAGAGGAAAAAATCGCCGCTGCACCGCCCCAGGCGCAACGTAGTGAGATACGTGACTAGAATTTGTGCTGCAAATCTAAATTTTTTATAAAAAATCATTGCAATTTTGATCAAAATCCTATATTCTAGGTGTAACCGCAGCTTTTGCGGAAATTCAAATTGTGAGGAGACATCTTATGAAGCAACGTATGAGGATCCCTGCCCTGCTGCTGGCGCTGGTGCTGTGCCTTTCCCTGCTGCCTGTGCCTGCCTTTGCCGCCCCGGTGACCTTCGCGGCGGCTTTCCCGAGTGAGAATTTCCGCCAGCAGCTGAACGAAGCAGTCTTAACGCCAGCCGGACTCACCGCAGAGGACGAGACGGAATTGACCGACGCCCACCTGACCGCGCTGCGGGCTGCCACGTCGCTGTCACTCCAGGATATCGAGGATTATACCGGCCTTGAACTGCTGACAGGCCTGACCGAGCTAAAGCTGCGCCAGAAAGCCACATGCATTGAGTGGTTAGATCTGCGTGCGAACACAAAGCTGCAGAAGCTGGACTTCCGCGGCTGTTGGCTCAGGGGCTTGGATGTGACCGGCCTGACAGAGCTGCGCGAGCTGGACTGCGGGGATACCAGCATATCCCGTTTAAACCTCTCGACGAACACAAAGCTGGAAAAGCTGGTTTGCTACGCCACCGGTTTGAGCGAACTGGTCCTGCAGGATAAGGGCGCGCTGCGCTATCTGACGTGCGGTATGACGCAGATCAAGAACCTGGACCTGCGGGGCTGCCCAGCCCTGGAGGAGCTTGACTGCAACTGGGGCAAGTTGGAGACGCTGGACGTAAGCGGCTGCCCGGCGCTGCGTAAGATCAATTGCAATTTGAACAAACTGCGGACACTGGACCTCTCCCAGAATACCGCCCTGGAGGACGTCACGCTGGGCGATCAAAGCACCCGCAGCGACGCGCCGATGACGCCGTATCCGGATGGCACCTACCGCTACAATATGGCGCTGCTGGAGCCTACATTTGACTTCAGCCGAATCAGTGCAGACACCGGCGCAAGTTTTGACGCTTCGACAGGCGTGATGACCCTTCACAACCGCCGCAGCTCTTTCCAGTATTTTTATGACACAAAGGCGCCGAAGGACAGCAAGATGACGGTCACCGTCTCCGTCCCGGAGAGTGAAGAGGACACGCGGCCCAACCCGTTCGCGGATGTGGCTGCCACCCAGTATTACTACCAGCCGGTCCTCTGGGCCTACTATCATAATGTCGTCGCCGGGACATCGGCCACGACCTTCAGCCCCGATGCGCCCTGTACCCGCGCCCAGATCGTGACCTTCCTGTGGCGCGCCGCCGGGAAGCCAACGGTATCCGGCAGCACGCCCTTTGTAGATGTGGACCGGAACGCCTACTATGCACAGGCCGTGGCCTGGGCAGTCGACCAGGGCATCACCGCAGGGACGACGGCCACAACGTTCAGCCCCAACGCCCCCTGCACCCGGGCCCAGAGCGTCTGCTTCCTGTGGCGCTATTTCGGCTCTCCCCCCGGGCTGATGCTGGATACGTTTGACGATGTCCCGGCAGACGCGTACTACACCTGGGCTGTGGCCTGGGCGACGATGAACCGTATCACCAGCGGCATCGGCGGCGGCCTCTTCGCCCCGGACGGCACCTGCACCCGCGCTCAGATCGTTTCCTTCTTGTATCGCGCGCAGGTGTGATCGCGCAAAACTCTCCAGAATCTCGACTCCACACAGCGGCCCGCCACAATACCCCGGCGGGCCGCTTATGATAGAAAAAATATAAAAGCAGCGGTCAGGCGCATTTGCCTGGCCGCTGTTTTTGTCGCAACGCGAAAAAACTGTTCCGCTTCGGGGCGGTTTTTACACTTATTTTCCCAATTGCGGGGCGATGAGCTTGTCGAATTCTTCGGCGGTCAAAAGGCCACTGGCGATGGTCTGCTCTCGCAATGTCGTGCCAGTCTCATGGGCCTGCTTTGCGATTTTGGCCGCAGCCTCGTAGCCGATGGCCGGGGTCAGGCAGGTAACGAGCATCAGAGAGTTTTCCAGGTTCTGCCGCATTGCGCGGGCGTTCGGCGCGATGCCGTCGACGCATTTTTCCGCGAAGCTGCCCATGCCGTCGGTCAGCAGCTGCAGCGACTGCAGCAGATTATAGGCAATAACCGGCATGAAAACATTGAGCTGGAAATTGCCCTGGGAGGCGGCAAAGCCGATGGCCGCATCGTTGCCCATGACCTGGACGGCGATCATCGTGATGGCCTCGCACTGCGTCGGATTGACCTTACCGGGCATAATGGAGCTGCCCGGCTCATTGGCCGGGATCGTAATCTCTCCGATGCCGCAGCGGGGGCCGCTGGCCAACCAGCGAATATCGTTGGCGATCTTCATCAGATTGCACGCCAGCGCCTTCAGCGCCCCGTGGGCAAACGCCACGGCGTCCTTGGAGGACAGGGCGTGGTACTTATTCGCATCCGGCCGGTAGGCGATGCCCGTCTCGTCACACAGCAGGGCACAGACAGCTTCGTCAAAGCCCGCTGGTGCATTGAGCCCGGAGCCGACGGCGGTGCCGCCAATGGCCAGCTGGGCAAGATACGGCAGGCAATCCCGCAGCATAGCCTCGTTCTCCTCCAGCATGTAGCGCCAGGCGCTGACCTCATCCGCAAAATCCAGGGGGACAGCATCCTGCAGATGGGTTCTGCCGATCTTCCGCACGCCCCGGCATCTAGTCTCCAGCCGGGCAAAGGCATCCCGCAGGGCGGCCAGGCGGGGCAGCAAGCGGTTCTGCAGACCATCCATCGCCGCCATATGCAGCGCCGTGGGGAAGACGTCGTTGCTGCTCTGGGAGCAATTGACATGGTCGTTGGGGTGGAGTGTCACGCCGCCCTGGGCTGCGATATGGGCGATGACCTCATTGACGTTCATATTGGTCTGGGTGCCGCTGCCGGTTTGCCAGACATGCAGCGGAAACTCCGCCGGATACTCCCCAGCCAGGATCGCGTCGCAGGCGGCAGCAACGGCCCCAGCCTGCTGGTCTGTCAGCTTGCCGAAGTTCGCATTGGCCAGGGCGCAGGCTTTTTTCAAAAGCGTCAGCGCCCGGATGATCTCCGCCGGCATACGCTCCTGGCCGATGGAGAAGTTATTCAGGCTCCGCTGGGTCTGCGCACCCCAGAGGTGCTGGGCCGGTACCTGGACCTGGCCCATGGAATCATGCTCTGTCCTCATCTGCATGGCGCATCACTTCATAAACGTGTACATGACGGCCTTGATGGTATGCATCCGGTTCTCCGCCTCGTCAAAGACGATAGACTGGGCGCTCTCAAAGACCTCGTCGGTGACCTCCATCTCGCCCAGACCGTATTTCTCGGCGATTTCCTGGCCGATGGTCGTATTGCGGTCGTGGAAGGCAGGCAGGCAGTGCATAAAGCGGCACTGGGGCCCGGCGTTCTGCATAATCGCGCTGGTGACCTGGTAGGGAGAAAGGTCGTGGATACGCTCCTGCCAAACCTCCGCGGGCTCGCCCATGGAGACCCAGACGTCCGTATAAATGACATCCGCGCCCTTCGTGGCGGCCATGGGGTCGGAATTGAATTCCAGCGTCGCGCCGGTCTCGGCGGCGATGGCTTGGCACTGGGCGATCAGAGCCTGATCCGGGAAGTATTTCTCCGGCGCGCAGGCGACAAAGTGCATCCCCATTTTCGCGCAGCCAACCATCAGGGAGTTGCCCATGTTATAACGGGCATCACCCATATAGACAAGCTTGATGCCCTTCAGATGGCCAAATTTCTCCTGGACTGTCAGGAAGTCCGCCAAAATCTGGGTAGGGTGGAATTCATTGGTCAGGCCGTTAAAGACCGGGACACCGGCGTATTTTGCCAGATCCTCGACGATGGTCTGACCGAAGCCCCGGTACTCGATGCCGTCATACATCCGGCCCAGGACCCGGGCCGTATCGGCGATGGACTCTTTGTTGCCCATCTGGGAGCCGGTGGGGCCGAGGTACGTCGTGTGCATGCCCAGATCGTACGCCGCAACTTCGAAGGCGCAGCGGGTCCGGGTGGAGGATTTTTCAAAAATCAAGGCGACATTCTTGCCCTCAAGATAGCGGTGGGCCTGGCCCGCCTTTTTCTTTGCCTTGAGATCTGCCGCCGTGTCGATGAGCTGCTGAATCTCAGCGGGGGTGAAGTCCAATAATTTCAGAAAATGCTGCTGCATATTATGCTCCTTTCATGACCTGGGCCATGATAGCCAGGCCTTCGTCCATTTCTTCTTTCGTAATGACCAGCGGCGGCAGCAGGCGCAGGGTATCTCCCCCCGCCGTTAGGCACAGCAGGCCTGCATCCCGCAGCTTGGCACACAGCTCCTTGTGGGTCATGCCCTGGACGCCGACGCCCAGCATCATGCCCAGACCCCGGACACCGTTGGTATACGGGCTGTCCATGGCCTCGATCTTCTCCCGCAGATACTGACCCTTCTGCCTGACCTCTTCCAAAAATTCGTCCGTCAGCGTATCGAGCACGACATTGCCGGCGGCGGCGGCGATGGGATTCGCGCCGAAGGTCGAGCCGTGGTCCCCCGGCGTCAGGACGCCGCGGCACTTCGCATTGACCAGGAAGCCGCCAAAGGGCAGGCCGCTGGCGATGCCCTTGGCAAAGCTGACCACATCCGGCTCGATACCGAACTGCTGCCAAGCAAAGAGGGTACCGGTGCGGCCGATGCCGGTCTGCACCTCGTCAATGAGCAGGAGCCAATCCCGCTCCCGGCAGAGGGCCGCCACCTGGCGGACATAATCCGCCTGCAGCGGATTGACGCCGCCCTCACCCTGGACCAGCTCCATCATGACGGCGCAGACATCCCCCCCTGCCGCCTGCTCCAGCGCAGCCAGATCGTTGGCCGGGGCATAACGGTAGCCCGTCGGGAAGGGATAGAAATGTTTGTGGAAATGGTCCTGCCCCGTAGCCATCAGGGTGTTCATCGTTCTGCCATGGAAGGAATTGCGCAGGGTAATGACCGTGCCGCGGCCTTCGCCGTAGCGGTCGCTGGAATACTTCCGGGCGACCTTGAGCATACCCTCGTTGGCCTCCGCGCCAGAGTTTGCAAAAAATACCCCGGCAAGGCCCGTGCGCTTGCAGAGTTTTTCAGCAAGCCGGGGGGCGGGTTCGGTATAGTACAGGTTTGAAATATGCGCCAGCTTCTGCGCCTGGGCCGTGATGGCCTTCACCCAAGTCTCGTTGCCGTAGCCCAGGGAATTGACGCCGATGCCGGAGGTGAAGTCGATGTATTTCTTCCCATCCACGCCGTAAAGCGTCGCGCCCTTGCCATGGTCAATGGCAAGGGGATTCCGGGCGTAGGTATTGAGGATATATTGCGAATCTTTTTCCTGAATTTCTGCAAAGGTCATAAGTGTTCCCTCCTCACCAAATCATGGTGCCAATACCCGCATGGGAGAGCACCTCGATCAAAATCGAATGACGGACTCTGCCGTCGAGAATATGTGTGCGGTGCACACCGTTGGCAACGGCATCCACGCAGCAGTTGACCTTCGGGATCATGCCGCCCTGGATCACGCCCTCTGCAATAAGCCCCGGCACTTCGTCAGCGCGGACCTCAGAGATCAGCGTGTTCTCGTCGTGCACATCCCGCAGCAGGCCCCGCGTGTCCGTCAGCAGGATCAGCTTTTCCGCACCCAACGCCACAGCGATCTGGGCGGCGGCGGTATCGGCGTTGATATTATAGCTGCTCTCGCCGTCTACGCCCCGGGCAACGGTGGAGATCACAGGGATATACTCGTTGGCAATGGCGTTGTGAATGACCGTCGGATCGACTTTTATGACATCGCCCACCAGGCCGTACTCCTTGCCGTTGACGACCCGGCGCTGGGCCTGGAGCATATTGCCGTCCAGCCCGCACAGACCAACGGCGCTGCCTCCAGCGGCGGTAAGCGTTGCAACCAGGTCCTTATTGACCTTGCCGCACAGGACCATCTGGACAATATCCATCGTCTCCTGGTCCGTATAGCGCAGGCCGTCGACAAATTCGCTCTCCTTGCCGACCTTATCGAGCATGTGGTTGATCTCCGGCCCGCCGCCGTGGACGACGACAGTATTGATGCCGACCAGCTTCAATAGAATAATATCCGAAATGACGGATTTTCGCAAGTCCTCCGAGACCATGGCGTTGCAGCCGTATTTGACGACAATGGTCTTTTTATAATACTTCTGGATATACGGCAGGGCCTCGGCCAGCACCTGCGCCCGATCCATATGAGATAACTGCATACGCGCCGCCTCCTCAGGTCCGGTAGTCGCCGTTGATGCGGACGTAATCATACGTCAGGTCGCAGCCCCAGCAGGTGGCCGTCGCGTCGCCCGCCCGCAGGTTGATCTCGATGATGACTTCTTTCTCTGTCAGGATCTTCTTGGCCAGGTCTTCGTCAAAGTCCAGGCCCTTGCCATGATCGCAGACCAGGATGCGCCCGGCGCAGCTGGCAAAGGCGACATCGACCTGCTCCGGGTCGAATTGCTCGCCGGAGTAGCCCATGGCGCACAGGACGCGGCCCCAGTTGGCATCGCAGCCAAAGATCGCAGCCTTTGTCAGCGTCGAAGCGATGACGCTCTTGCCGATGCATTCGGCCTGAGCTTCCGTGGCAGCCTGCTGGACGCAGCAGGTGATGAGGTGCTTTGCGCCTTCGCCGTCGGCGGCCATATCCCGGGCCAGGCGGACGCACAGCGCGGTCAGGACCTGCAAAAAGGCGTCATACGCGGCGCCCGGCCCCTGGATCTCCGCATTGCCCGCCATGCCGTTGGCCAGGATCACGCAGGTGTCGTTCGTCGACGTATCGCCGTCAACGCTGATGCGGTGGAATGAAACGCGGACGGCCTCCTGCAAGGCCTTGCGCAGCATTGCGGGGGAAATGGCGCAGTCCGTCGTCAGGAAGCAGAGCATCGTCCCCATATTGGGGTGGATCATGCCGGAGCCCTTGGAAATGCCGCCCAGGCGGACGGTCTTGCCGTCGATGACGGTCTCAAAGGCGTATTCCTTCTTGACGGTGTCCGTCGTCATGATGGCGTGGGCCGCGTCGTCGGACCCGTCCCGGCGCAGCTGGCTGTAGGCCTCCGGCAGACCGGCCTCGATGGCTTCAATATTCAGCCGCTGGCCGATGACGCCGGTAGACGCGACGATCATATCCGCCGGGTCGACCTTGAGAAGCTTTGCCGCCGCCTGGCACATGCGCATGGCGTTTTCCATGCCCTGGGGGGCACAGGCGTTGGCATTGCAGCTATTGGCGACGACAGCCTGGGCCCGGCCGTTTTCCACATGGCGCATGGAAAGCTGCACACAGGACGCCTTGACTTGGTTCGTCGTAAACATGCCCGCCGCGCTGCAGGGCTTTTCCGAATAGATCAGCGCCAGGTCCTTCCGGTCCGGCCGGGCATTGGCTTTGACGCCGCAGCGCAGGCCCGACGCCGTAAAGCCGGTGGCGGCGCACACGCCGCCGGTGATTTCCTTCATCATACAGTTTCTCCTTTATCAAAGCCCGGCCTTTTCCGCAAAGCCCAGCATCAAATTCATATTTTGCACCGCTGCGCCAGACGCGCCCTTGCCCAGGTTATCAAACCGGGCGACAACGGTCATCCGCTCCGCGTTACCGCAGACGCACAGCTCCATCTCATTCGTCCCGGCCAGCGGATTGCTGGCCAGCATACCGTCGCAGACGACCTCCGGGGCAACGTGCACCAGCGCCTGCCCCTCGTAATGCGCCGCCAACGCCTGCCGCACCTCCTCGGCGCTTCGGCCGCCGACCCAAGCGCTGTGCAGCGGGACAGAGACGGCCATCCCCTTATAAAAATCCGCCACGATGGGGTTAAAGATCGGCGCATGGGCAAGCCCACAGATCTTCTGCATCTCCGGCAGGTGCTTGTGGGTCTGGCTCAGGCCGTACTGCCGGGGGCTGTCCAGCTCTGCCGGGCGGTCCGGCGCTTCATACTGGGCGATCATCTTCTTGCCCCCACCGGAGTACCCGGTGATGGAGTGGCAGGACAGCAGCGCGTCCGGCGGCAGAAGGCCGCAAGCCACCAGGGGGTAGACAATGGCAATAAAGCCCGAAGCGTGGCAGCCCGGGTTTGCGACCCGGCGGGAGGCCTGGATGGCCGCCCGGTGCTGGGGCGAAAGCTCGGCAAAGCCGTAGTCCCAGCCGGGGCTGGTGCGGTGGGCCGTCGAGGCGTCGATGATGCGGGTGGCGGGATTTGTCACCAGCGTCACCGCCTCCCGGGCTGCCGCGTCCGGCAGGCAGAGAAAGACCAGGTCCGCCGCGTTCATCAGCTTCTGCCGCTCCGCCGGGTCCTTCCGCTTGTCTTCGTCGATGAGCAGCAGGGTAATATCGTCCCGGGCGCCGATCCGGTCGTAGATCTGCAGGCCGGTGGTGCCCTCTTTTCCGTCAATATATACGATAGGTTTCATGTTCTTTCCTCAATAAAGGCCGCGATGGCTTCGATCTGGCGGGTCGTCTCCTGAATGGCCGGGCCGCCGTAGCTCTTGCGCTGCTCCATGCAGTTTTGCATATCCAGCGCCGTGTATACATCCTCACCGAACAGGGGCGAGAGGTCCTGCAGCTCTGCAAGAGAGAGCTGCTCCAGCGTCTTGCCCTGCTGCGTGCAGTAATAGACCAGCTTGCCGACCGTCGTATAAGCATCCCGGAAGGGCATGCCCTTTTTCGTCAGATAATCGGCGCAGTCGGTGGCGTTGATAAAGCCTCGGTTGGCCGCCTGACGCATATTCTCCGTATGGACCTTCATGGTATCGATCATCGCGGCAAACACCGGCAGGCACAGCTTGACGGTATCGACTGCGTCGAAGACCGGCTCCTTGTCCTCCTGCATGTCCTTATTATAGGCCAGGGGCAGGGACTTCATCGTCGTCAGCAGGCTGACGAGCGCGCCGTAGACCCGGCCCGTCTTGCCCCGGACCAGCTCTGCCACATCGGGGTTCTTCTTCTGCGGCATGATGGACGAGCCGGTGGAATAGGCGTCGTCCAGCTCAATATAGCGGAATTCCCAGCTGCACCAGAGGATCGTCTCCTCTGCAAAGCGGGAAAGATGCATCATCAGGATCGAAAGCCCACTCAAAAGCTCAATGACATAATCCCGGTCCGAAACGCCGTCGAGACTGTTGGACATTGGCTGGCGGAAGCCCAGGGCTTGGGCTGTCTGCATCCGGTCGATGGGATAGGTCGTCCCGGCCAGGGCGCCGCTGCCCAGGGGGCATTCGTCCATCCGGTCCCGGCAGTCCTCCAGGCGGGTGACATCCCGGCAGAGCATATTGGCATAGGCCAGCAGATGCTGCGCAAAGGAGATGGGCTGGGCCCGCTGCAGGTGGGTGTAGCCGGGCATGACGGCATCCTGGTACTGCTTGGCCTGGCGCAGGAGAATCTGCTGGAAGTGCAGGATCTGGCCGATGATCGTGCCGATCTCCTGCTTCAGGTACAGCCGCAGATCGACGGCCACCTGGTCATTCCGGCTCCGGGCCGTGTGCAGGCGCTTGCCGGCGTCACCGATGCGCTGGGTCAGGAGCGTCTCCACATTCATGTGGATATCCTCCTGGTCGGCGGAAAATTCGATCTTCCCCGCCTCAACATCGGCCAGGATCGCCTGCAGACCGGCGATGATAGCGTCGGCGTCCTCCTTTGCAATAATGCCGCACTGGCCCAGCATCGCCGCATGGGCGATGGAGCCTGCGATATCCTCCCGGTACATCCGGCTGTCAAAGCGGATGGAGGAGTTGAAGTCGTTGACTAAGCTGTCGGTTTCCTTCTGAAACCGTCCGGACCATAGTTTCATAATAAAATCCTCATGATACGCGCTTGCAGGTTGAGCGGAATGCGCCCAACCTGCCAGCGGAATATTTCGTTTTTTCTTTTATTTCAGTTTGCCCTGATCCCGCAGTGCCAGGATGCTGTCGGGCATGCCCCACAGGTTGATGAAGCCGGTGGCGTTGGTCTGGTTGTAATCGCTCTCTTCGAAGGTGACGATGCTCTCGGAGTACAGGCTCTCCGGCGAGGTGACGCTTGCGGTGATGATATTGCCCTTGTAGAGCTTCAGCTTGACCTGGCCGGTCACATGCTTCTGGGTCTCGACCGCGAAGGCCTGCAGCGCTTCCCGCAGCGGGGAGAACCACTTGCCGTTGTACAGCAGGTCGGCGAAGTCCACCGCCAGCTTCCGCTTCATATGCATCGTGTCCTTATCGACGGTGATCTGCTCCAGGACCTCATGCGCCCGATACAGGATCGTGCCGCCCGGCGTCTCATAGACGCCCCGGTCCTTCATGCCGGTCATCCGGTTTTCGACGATATCCAGCAAGCCGATGCCGTTTTCGCCGCCCAGCTTGTTCAGCTTGCGGATGATATCGCTGGCCTTCATGGCCTCGCCGTCGATCTTGACGGGCACGCCCTTGACAAAGTCCAGCGTGACATACGTCGGTGCGTCCGGCGCCATAACGGGGCTGATGCCCATTTCCAGGAAGCCCGGCTTGTCGTACTGGGGCTCGTTGGCCGGATTCTCCAGGTCCAGGCCCTCGTGGCTCAGATGCCAGAGGTTCTTATCCTTGGAATAGTTCGTCTCCCGGCTGATCTTCAGGGGGACGTTGTGGGCTTCGGCGTAGTCGATCTCTTCGTCACGGCCCTTGATATCCCACTCCCGCCAGGGAGCGATGATCGTCATTTCCGGAGCAAACCGCTTGATGGCCAGCTCAAACCGGATCTGGTCGTTGCCCTTGCCGGTGCAGCCGTGGCAGATGGCATCCGCGCCTTCCTTCTTGGCGATCTCGACCAGGCCCTTGCCGATGATCGGCCGGGCAAAGGCAGTGCCCAGCAGATAGCCTTCGTAGCTGGCGTTCATCATCATAGACGGGATGATGACATCGTCGACCATTTCGTCGACCAGGTCCATCACATACAGCTTGCTGGCGCCGGTTTTAATGGCCTTCTCTTCCAGGCCGTCCAGCTCGTCCGCCTGGCCGACGTTGCCAGCCACAGCAATGATCTCCGGATTATTGTAGTTCTCCTTCAGCCAGGGGATGATGATGGAAGTATCCAGGCCGCCGGAATATGCCAATACGATTTTTTTAATGTCTTTCTTCTGCATAATAAATAGCCTCCAAACCATCGCCGCGTGCCGCAGCGGTATCTTGTTATGTTGTGAATAAATATTAACTCCGCTCGCATAAAAATGCAATATGCAAAGTCAACAAAATATCTGCGATCATTTCGATTTCTCCCGTGCATTCTGTCGCATCTCTGCTGCTTTTTCTCGAAGCAACCGATTTTTGCAGATCGCGTGCCAGTTTATCGCTTGCATATATTCCTTGTTTTGCTGCATATCATGCTCCTGGCGTATCTCCCGTCTCTTGGGCGGCATCACCCGGCGCAGTCAGGGCGTCCCCCATTATATGTATTACACTTTTATTATGTAATACATATAATGCGCTGTGCTCCACACAGCCGCCCACTTTTCCGGCAGCCGTCGGGAAAAAACACATGGCTTCCGGCAGCTTCCCCTCCATTTCTCCGGTTTTTTCGTTCCAATTCAGTAGTACTGATACGATATTTCTCGCCATTTTTTCGTCAAATTTCCGCAAGTTATTTTTCTAAATATATGCATATTGACCAAAACAATTCTAGTATTATTCTTTTGATTTGTCAATAGCGTCATGGCATTGCTTTGTGTTAAAATAGCGCCAAGTCCAATCTTCGTGCAAACCGTCCGGCCGGTCTCCACGCTGGCGCGCCGCGGAGGCCGGATCGCTGCCGGATGGCAACATCACATGGAAATGGGGGATCGCTTATGAAAGCAGCCAAAACCGACCTGCTGCGTAAGATCATCATGCCCGTGCTGGCCGTCATCCTCTCCCTGGCCCTCGGCGCGGTGATCATTGCCGCCGCCGGACGTGACCCGCTGACCGCCTATGGCTACCTTCTCCGAGGCGCCTTCGGCAGTCTGCAGTCCTGGAGCGAGACGCTGGTCAAAGCGACGCCGCTGATCTTCACCGGCCTTGCCGCCGTCTTTGCCTATCGCTGCGGCATGCTGAACCTGGGCGCAGAGGGGCAATTCATCATGGGGGCCATCGCTGCCTGCTGGTTTGGGACCGCCTTCCCCGGCGTGCCCGCCCCGCTGCGGCTGGCGCTGTGCCTTGTGCTGGCCATTCTGGCCGGCGGCATCTGGGCCGCCATCCCCGGCTATCTCAAAGCAAAGCACCACACAAATGAGATGATCATTACGATCCTGCTCAACTATATCGCGACGCTCTTTATGTCCTATCTCTACTCCGGCCCTTTGATGGAGGACCGCATTCCCCAGACCGCCGCCGTCGATGCCCAGATCAAGCTGACCCGCTTCCTCGGCTCGACCCGGGCCCACACCGGCATTCTGCTGGCGCTGCTCTTCGTCGGGCTCGTCTACTACTTCCTGTTACACACCTACCAAGGCTACAGTCTCCGCGTCGTCGGCGTAAACCGGGACGCTGCCCGGGTCAACGGCTTTGCCGTGGAGCGGTACATGATCCTCTCCTTCGTCATCTCCGGTATGATCGCCGGACTAGGCGGTGCGGTCGAACTGCTGGGCGCGTCCTACCGGCTCCAGACGGGCTTCGGCCTGGGCTACGGCTTCGATGGCGTCGCCATCGCCCTCATTGGGCAGCTGCACCCGCTGGGAACGCTGCTGGTCGCCTATCTCTTCGCCGTGCTGCGCTGTGGGGCCAATACGATGCAGGTCGCCACCGGCATCACGACGGCCATTGTCGACATTCTGCAGGGCATTATCATCATCTTCGCCGTGGCTGGCTCCGCCCTTGTCGCGCTGCCGGTATTCCAAACGCTCCAGGCCCGCTTTGCCAAAAGAAAGGAGGCCAAACGATGACAGCACTGTTCTTCCTCGATAATATCACCGGGGCAACGCTGCGGATGATGACGCCGCTGCTCCTGGTGGCCTTGGGTGAGCTCTACTCCGAACGCGCCGGGCTGACGAACATCGGTCTCGACGGCATTATGAGCATCGGTACCATCGCCGGATTTCTCGGCGGCTGCCTTACCGGCAGCCCCTGGCTGGGCCTGCTGCTGGGCGCGCTGTGCGGCATCGCGCTGAATATGATCTATGCCTTCTGCACCATCACCCTGCGGGCCGGGCAGATCATCAACGGCATGGCGCTGAACATTCTTGGTCCGGCGCTGGTGACCTATCTCTACCGCCGCTATTTCGGCGTGACGGACACCCTCATCTCCGTCGACCTGATGCAGAACATCCACATTCCCTGGCTTTCTGACATTCCCATCCTGGGCGCGCTGTTCTCCGCCACCCCGATGACTTATCTGAGCCTGCTGCTTCTGCTTGGCACCTGGTTCTTCTTTTCTAAGACGCGGCCTGGCATCAATTTTATGGCCGTCGGCGAATATCCCCGGGCGGCGGAGACTATGGGCATCCATGTCAACCGGGTCAAGTATCTGGCCTCGGTGATCTGCGGCGCGCTGGCCGGGCTGGGCGGCGCATTCCTGACGACCTGCTACATGAGCACCTTTACCGAAGGCATGGTCACCGGCCGGGGCTTTATCGCTCTGTCCGCCGTCATCTTTGGCGGCTGGACGCCCCTGGGCGTCTTCCTGGCGACACTGCTGTTCGGCTTTGTCGACGCGCTGCAGCTGCGGCTGCAGGTCCTGCTGCAGCTGCCGTACCAGCTGCTGGCCATGCTGCCGTATCTTTGCACCTTTGCCGCCCTCGTCTTTATGCGGCAAAAGAGCAGCGGCCCCAAAGCCAACGGCCAGCCCTACGCCCGGGAGGGCTGCTGATCCCGTCCCATCAGGGGTGCATATCCCCTACCACATAAAACAATATGGAGGAGATCACTATGAAAAAAATCGCATTGCTTTTGCTCACCGCACTGCTCACTATCAGCCTGTTTGCCGGCTGCGGGGACAATGCCGCCCCCGGCTCCGCCTCTTCCGGCGGCACAGCGGGAAAAATCGCCTACATGACCAACGCCTCGATCAACGACGGCGGCTGGAACCAAGCCTGCTACGGCGGCATGGTCGAAGCAGCCAAGCAGTACAATTTTGAAACAGCTTACACGGAAAACATTGACAAAGCCGACTATGTCACGACCCTCAGCGACTACGCCAATATGGGCTTTGACCTGATCTTCGTCCCCGGCAACGAATATACCGACGCCATTTTGGAGGTTGCGCCCAACTATCCCGACGTGGGCTTTATGGTCCTCAATGGCGATATCTGCGGCGATAACTACATCTCCATCAAGGCAGACAATGTCCAGATGGGCTTTATGGCTGGGGTCGTCGCCGGGCTGCGGACAAAGACCAAACACCTCGGCTACGTCGGTGCGGAGGAAATCACGACCTCCATCGACTGCCTGAACGGCTACGAGCAAGGCGCGCAGTACATCGACCCCGCCATTGACGTCGCTTCCGGCTATACCGGCTCCTGGACCGATTCGGCCAAGGGCAAGGAGATCGCCATCTCCATGATCTCGGCCAAGGATGTGGATGTCTTCTTTGGCAACGCCGGGCAGGTGGATGTCGGCGTCCGGGAGGGCGCAGCGGAGCATACGGACCGCTACGGCATCGCCCAGCCCTCGGACTGCCTGCAGGAAAACCCGGATCTGATCCTGACGAGCATCGTCACCGATAACGTCGCCCTCATCAGCCTGGGCCTGGAGGACTGGGTAAACGGCAGCTTTGGCGGCAAGGTTTACTCTGCCGGTGCCGCGGAAAAGGTTCTCTCCTACGGCGCCTTCGGCAACAACGCCAAGGAATTTGAAGCCCAGGCCATGGAGATCTACGACAAGCTGGCCGCCGGGGAGATCACCCTGACCCGCTGACTAACCCAACCGCCCGGTGCGGCGCACGCCGCACCGGCAGCCGAAAGGAGGCCCACGCTATGGCCGAGTGCCTGCTCCGGATGGAGCATATCACGAAAAAATTCGGCGTTTTCACCGCCAACCGGGACATCAGCCTGACCCTGCACGAAGGCGAGGTCCTGACACTTCTGGGGGAAAACGGCGCAGGCAAAAGCACGCTGATGAATGTTCTGTGCGGCCTGTACCACCCGACGGAGGGCAAGATCTTCCTCCGCGGCCAGGAGGTCCGCCTCACCTCCCCCGCCAGCGCTGTGCAGCGCGGGATCGGCATGGTCCACCAGCACTTTATGCTGGTGGAGGCTATGACGGTCTTCCAGAATATCATTCTGGGCCTGTCGCAGGAGCGCTCTGTTTTGATCCACGCGAGCAAGTTGCGGGCGCAGATCCAAGCGCTTTCGGAAAAATACGGCCTGGAGGTCTCCCTGGACCAGAAGATCACCGAGCTCTCCGTCGGCGCGCAGCAGCGGGTGGAGATCCTGAAAGCCCTCTGGCGCGGCGCGGAGATCCTGATTCTGGATGAGCCCACTGCCGTCCTGACAGATGAGGAGACCGAGGGGCTCTTTGCCATCATCCGCCGCCTGCAGCAGGAGGGGAAAGGCATCCTCTTCATCTCCCACAAGCTGCGGGAGGTCATGGCCATCAGCGACCGCATCCTCGTCCTGCGCCGGGGCGAAGCCGTGGCCGAGATCACGGATATGACCCAGGCCAACGAGCAAATGCTGGCCAGCACCATGGTCGGCAGTCAGGTCGAGACCTGCATCTATGAAAAATCTGCGCCGCAGGGCGCGCCGATCCTGGAGCTGCGCCAGGTCTGCTACCACGCCGCCTCCAAGCACAACGGGCTTGACCACGTAGACCTTGACCTGCACCCGGGTGAAATTTTAGGCATCGCCGGGGTAGATGGCAACGGCCAATCCCAGCTTGCCCAAGCCGTCACCGGGCTGCTGACGCCGGAGTCCGGCCAGATCGTATTCCACGGCCAGACCGTCACCCGGTTTGACCCAGGCTGCTTCATCCTCCGCCAGGTCGCCCACATTCCGGAGGACCGCAATCGGATGGGCCTGGCCGGCGCTATGTCCATCCAGGAGAATTTGATGATGAAGCTGCTGCCCGGCGACCGGCGCGTCCGGTGGCGCGGCTGGGGCCTGAACCGGCGCGCCATCGCCCGCTATGCCGAAACGATGCGAGAAAAATACGACATCCGCTGCCACAGCACCCAGCAGCCGGTGGCCAGCCTCTCCGGCGGCAACCAGCAAAAGGTCATCCTGGCCCGGGAGCTGGAGCAGCAGCCGGATGTCCTCGTCGCCGCACACCCCATTCGGGGGCTGGATATCGGCGCGGCCGCCTTTGTCCACGAATACCTGGTCCAAGCAAAGCAGCGGGGCTGCGCTGTCCTGCTGATCTCTGCCGATCTTGCCGAAATTCTGCAGCTGGCCGACCGGATCGCCGTCTGCTATGAGGGGCGCATTCTGGGCGTTTTTGATGGGAAAGATCCTCCAGTGGAGGAAATTTCCCTGGCTATGGCAGGCCGGAGCGTCCAAAATTCTCCGGCGGGGTGCGTCCAAAATTTGGATTGAACCGCATGGGCTTTTCTGTTATAATGATAGATGCTCTATGACGCATTCCGCGTTTCGGGCCAATCATCGCTTGATTTGAGAGGTCATTTCGTATGCCACTGCATGATACAAAACAGTTTGACGTTCTGGGCACGACACCGCCTCGGGCGGACGCTTACGAGAAAGTCACCGGCCGCGCCCGCTACACCGCGGATATGCACCTGCCGGATATGCTCTACGGCGGCGGCAAAAGCGCCGGGATCGCCAGCGGCAGGATCGTCTCCATCGACGCAACCCGCGCCCGGGCCATCCCCGGCGTCCGCTGCGTTCTGACCCCGGCGGATGTGAAAAAGCACGTCTCCTGCAGCTCGCACCGCTATATCACTGACCGGCCCCGCTTCTGCGGCGATCTCGTCGCCCTGGTCGCGGCGGAGTCCCCGACTCTGGTCCAGCAGGCGCTGGACGCCATCGCGGTCGAATACGAGGAATACCCCGCCGTCCTGACCATCCGCGACGCCCTGGCGCCGGATGCCCCCCGGGTCCGGGACGAATACCCGGATAACCGCTTTACTGAGACCCATTACTCCATTCGCAAAGGCGATGTCGAAGCAGCCTTTGCTCGCTGCGACGTGATCTTAGAGCGGGAGTATGAGACCCAGTGCGCGGAGCACGTTTATATCGAACCGGAAGCAGCCCTGGCCTACTGCAACCCGGCAGACGGGCTCATCACCGTCCACTGCTGCTGCCAGGCCCCGTACTATGCCCGCCGCTATGTCGCCGATTTTTTGGAAATTCCCATCAACCGGGTGCGGATCGTCCAGGAGACCATCGGCGGCACCTTCGGCGGCAAGGAGGACGGCCTGGGGATGCTGGCCGCCCGGACGGCATATCTCAGCCGCATAACAGGCCGCCCCGTCAAGTGGGCCTACAGCCGCGAAGAATCCATCGAGCGCACCGGCAAGCGCCATCCCTTCCTGCTTCGCTACAAAGCCGGTGCGACCCGGGACGGTAAAATCCTGGCCTGGCAGGGCGAGCAGATCGCCAGCGCCGGGGCCTACAGCAACCACACCCTTTTCGTCAACTGGCGCGCCAATGTCCACAGCGCCGGCGCGTACGACATCGACAACGTCAGCACAGACACCTACGGTGTCTTCACCAACACGCCGCCCTCCGGGG
>CAKTTR010000021.1 GCA_934615645.1 uncultured Oscillospiraceae bacterium
GCTCATGACCGCCGACGATAGTTGCCGGGCGACTGGCTGTGAAAATAGGTAACGCCAACATTTTAGACCCACCGAGTTTCCTCGGTGGGTTTTCCTTTTTGCACACATTTGACCATTCGCTTGAGTCGACAATGTACAATAAATTGCGCAAATTGAAAAAAGCATAAAAGAAGACATAGCTTGTAGGCTCTGGTAGAATGAAGCGCATAAGTCTTGACAGTACCTGACGGGACCGGGCCCATGGGACCCGGAACCGGCCGAGATGAATGGAGACTGATGCCTCTGCGCTTGACATACCCAAGAAGCACTGTTATTTTATAGAAGAGGCGGCAGCTTGCGCAGCGCCCGCCTTAAAATTTTTTGCTCTATTTTGCACCCCGATTTAGCTTTTACACAGGATTTGGGATTGACCCTAATCTACTTTAAGGTTTCCGTATTTCCAGAACCTATCCAGATGCATGCTTACTTTTCACCTATTATCCAATGGGTAGCTTTATTCTATTCCTTATGCTAAAATCTGTCCATAGATTGTAGACTTTTCCGTACCTGCGTGTCATACTGAGGCTGGTATTATACGTGGAATGCTGGTATACTTAAGGTAAAAGAATTGGGAGGTGGCTTATGGAGCGGATTTGTTTGGTGGAGGATGACCCGGATATTGTGCAGATGCTGCGGGCATTTTTGCAGCAGGAGGGGTTTTCTGTGTGCCATGCGGCGGGCCAGCAAGGCGCGCTGGAGCTATTGGCGCAGGATGCTGCGGATCTTCTGCTGGTGGATATTTCCCTGGCAGATGGCAACGGCTTTGCAGTCTGCTCTGCTGCAAAGGACAAAAATCTGCCGGTGATCTTCCTGACGGCTTCCGGCGATGAATACAGCGTCGTTGCCGGGCTGGACATGGGGGCGGACGATTATGTCGCAAAGCCCTTCCGGCCGCGGGAGCTTGTCTCACGGATCCGCAGTGTGCTGCGCCGTTCCGGCGGCGCGCGGCAGATCACCTGCGGGGACCTCACATTGGATCTGGTCAAGGGCCGCGCCTTGAAGAAGGGACAGGACCTGTTCCTTTCCACGCTGGAATATCGTCTCCTGGCAGCCCTGGCGACAAACCGGGGGCAGACCCTGAGCCGGAGCCGCCTTCTCGAAGAGATCTGGGACGCGGCAGGGGAATTTGTCAATGACAACACGTTGACGGTCTATATCAAGCGGTTGCGGGAAAAGATTGAGGATAATCCGCAGGATCCCCGGTATATCGTGACCGTCCGCGGTGCGGGGTATCGGATGCTATGAGTCAGCTGCTGCAGAACGTGGAATTTCGGCGGCGGTCACTGCTGCTTTTGGCAGTGAGTGTGCTTGCTTGCGCCGTTGGCTTTGTGATACAGCCTGCTTGCGGTTTTTTGACTCTTGCAGTCTGTCTGTTTTTCTTGCTGTATTATCTGGTGACGAGCCTGCGGCGAGACCGCCAGATGGAGCAGCTGAGTCAGTGTATCGACCAGGCTCTCTATGGGCGGGATGGCGCGCTCCTTTCCGCTTGCCAGGAGGGGGAGCTTGCCATTTTGCAGACGCAGCTGCAGAAGCTGCTTGTCAAGCTGCGGCAGAGTAGTGCTCGTGACCAGGAGGACAAGGCCTTTCTGCGAGACTCCATCGCGGATATTTCCCATCAGTTGCGCACGCCGATGACGAGCCTCAACCTGATCGCTACGATGCTGCCGGAGGTCGGGGCGGACCCGGTCCGGCAGCGGGAGCTGCAGCAGCAGCTCAATCAATTACTGCAGCGCATTGATTGGCTGGTGGACGCGCTTTTGAAGCTGGCAAAAATTGATGCGGGGACAGCCTATTTTCGGTGTGACGCGCTGGATGCGGTGCAGGTCCTGCGGCAAGCGGCGGAGCCCCTGGAGATCGCGCTGGAGATTCGGGAGATCACGCTGCAGGTCACGGGCTCCGGCAGCTATACCGGCGACGGCGCTTGGTCTGCTGAGGCGCTGGGGAATATCCTAAAGAACTGCATGGAGCATGTGCCGCAAGGCGGCAAGATCCAGGTGGCGATCTCGCAGACGCCGCTTTACACGCAGCTCCGCCTGCAGGATACCGGCCCGGGCTTTGCGCCGGATGATCTGCCGCACTTGTTTGAGCGGTTTTATAAGGGGCAAAATGCGGCGGCCAACAGCTTTGGCATCGGCCTTGCCCTGGCGCAGCGCATTATTTCCGCCCAGAACGGGACAATTCGGGCCCAAAACGCCCCGGAAGGCGGTGCGCTGTTTACGGTCCGGTTTTACCATGGCACGATTTGAGTGCTGTGCGGCGGCCGAGCGCTGCACTTTGTGACATAATTGTCACCGCCCCGTCACGCACGGGGCGGTGATTTTCTTTATACTAAAGAGGAAGAAGATGATCCACGAGAAAGCGAGGCTAAGTATGGAATTATTACGGATCGAACATCTGACAAAGGTGTATGGAAGCGGAGAAAATGAAGTGCGGGCGCTGGATGATGTCTGCTTTTCTGTTCCGAAGGGGCAGTTTTTAGCGATCATTGGCCCCAGTGGGTCGGGCAAATCGACGCTCTTGCATATTCTCGGCGGGGTGGATCGGCCGACCAGCGGCACGGTCTGGGTCGATGGGCAGGATGTCTACGCCCAGAATGAGGAGCAGCTTGCGATTTTTCGCCGCCGGCAGGTGGGGCTGGTTTATCAGTTCTACAACCTGATCCCTGTTTTGAATGTGACGGAGAATATGACACTGCCGCTGCGGATGGACGGCCGGAAGGTCGACCTCCAGCGCTTGGCGGAGATGGTGGAGATCTTAGGGCTCCAGGGCCGGGAGCGGCATCTGCCGAACCAGCTCTCTGGCGGGCAGCAGCAGCGCGTTTCCATTGGCCGGGCGCTGATGAATACGCCAGCTGTAATGCTGGCGGATGAGCCGACCGGTAATCTGGATTCCAAGAACAGCCAGGAGATCGTCGCGCTGCTGCGCCTTTCGAACCAGAAGTATGGGCAGACGCTGATCATCATCACCCACGATGAGAATATCGCGCTGCAGGCAGACCGCATCATCGCCATTGAAGATGGCAGGATCACGAGAGACGAGGTGCTGCGAAAATGAAGCTATTCCGGCAATTTACCTGGCGGTCCCTCAAAGCAAACCGCTCCCGGACACTGGTCACGATCATCGGGATCATCCTGTCCGTTGCCCTCTTGACTGCGGTGGCGGCGGGGGCCTATAGCGGTCAGCAGTATATGGTGGAGGTCTGCCAGGCGATGGACGGGAATTATCACGCCTTTGGTGAGGAGCTCAGCAAGGAAGCGTTGGCGAAGCTCGAAAATGAGGCACAAGTGACATCTGTCGCGACACTCGAGCGCATCGGCTATGCGCAGGGAAATGAATTGAATGCACAGCGGCCCTATCTGTACCTGGCGGCGGCCTCGGCCAATTTGCAGGACTTGCTTGCTGTGCACTTGGAGCAGGGACGTCTTCCGTTCACGGAAGACGAGATCGCTCTGCCCACCAGCTATTTGCAGCCGGACGGGAAGCCGTATCGCCTGGGCAGCACCCTGGAGCTGGAGACCGGCATCCGTCAAGCTGGTGGCCAAACGCTTTGGCAGAACATCCCGTTGCGGGACGATGAAACGTTTACGCCGCAGGAAAAGCACACCTATACGGTTGTTGGCCTGTTCCAGCCGCTGGATTATATCCTGGAGTGGTATGACGCACCGGCATATACTGCGGTGACCGGCGGGGCGGGCGATGGTACGTATCTGGCGCTGTTTACCGTGGAAAAGCCGCGGCAGATCTATCAGCTGCTGGACGGTATGACAGAGTGTGACGAGTGGAAGACCAACAGCAACCTGCTGCTGTACTACGGCGCATCCGGCAATCAGAGCGTTCTTGCCGTCCTCTATGGGATGATGGCGATCCTACTGGTGCTGATCATGTTTGGCTCCATTGCGCTAATCTATAATTCCTTTTCCATCTCTGTGGCGGAGCGGACGAAGCAATTTGGCCTGCTGAAATCCATCGGCGCGACCCGGCGGCAGATCCGCTACAGTGTTTTGTACGAAGCGCTGGTGCTGTGCTGCATTGCGATTCCCATCGGGCTGGCTGTCGGCTGCGCCGGGATCGGCGTGACGCTGTATTGCCTGCGCGATACGTTCCAGAGCTTTTTCGGCGTCGATGCACCGGCGGTGGTAATCCGGCTGCATCTGGCGCCGTGGGCCCTGCTGTTGTCGGCAGCCATTGGGCTTATTACGACCCTGATCTCCGCTTGGATCCCGGCGCGGCGGGCCATGCGGCTGAGTCCGATCGCGGCACTGCGCCAGACGACAGATATTCGGATCCGTCCCCGGCAGGTCCGGACGAGCGCGCTGACAGAGCGGCTCTTTGGCTATACCGGGACCCTGGCGGCGAAGAATTTCAAACGAAACCGGCGCCAATACCGCGCCACGGTCCTCTCCTTGTTTATGAGTCTGGTGCTGTTTCTCTCGGCTTCGGCTTTTTCCTGGTATCTCAAGCAGAGCGTGAACAGCGCGATGCGGCCGGATGGCTATGATATTGCCGTCACCCTTTCGGAAGAGGACACCGGGGACCCGGAGCAGATGCTGCAGCGCTTCTTGCCGCTGGAAGGTGTTCAGGAAGGGGTATTTTGCGCTAGTGCGCCGGTGACGCTGCTGCCGGAAAAGGCAGACCTGTCGCCGGAATACCAGGACCTGTTTGACTATCTGCCGGTACTGCAGACAAATCTTATCTTCCTCCGCGACGCAGACTACCAGGCGCTGCGGAAGCAGAGCGGCGTGCCGGAGACGGCGGAACCGATGGCGCTGGTCTACGATAATACGCGGGAGTATTATTCGACTGGGGATTCCTCGAAACTTGTCAGCTATGCGACACTGCGGCACGATCCGCTGCCGGATTCGATCACGCAGCTCTGCGCAGATCCGCGTACGGGGTATACCTATACCGACGCGTATTACGATGGAGCAGGGCAGCTGGAGCTGAGTTATCTGGAAGATGCCGTGAACAACGGGACACGGGAGCAGGAGGACGCCGACGACGGCTGGCTGGAGCTGCCGGCAGATGGCAATAGCGAAATGCGGGCGCTGCAGTTGGGCGCTGCACTGAATGAACAGCCGTATTACGTCTCCGACGGCTTGTTTTTAATCTATCCCTATTCTGCCTGGGACAGGATTGCGGGCGTGGCACAGGAAAAGGGGGAAATCCGGTTCCTGTTCCGGGCATCGAATCACAAACAGGCCTATAATACGCTGCAGGCGTATCTGACAGAGCAGCAGATCTCCGGCTATGTGCATGACAATGCCGCCGACGCGGAAGGCCGCCGGGCGGTCATCACCGTCGTCAACGTGTTCTCCTATGGGTTTATCGTACTGATTTCGCTGATTGCGGCGGCCAATGTGTTTAACACGATCTCGACGAATATTGCGCTGCGGCGGCGGGAGCTGGCCGTGCTGCAGTCTGTCGGTATGTCCCGTCGGGATGTGTACCGGATGATGAACTTTGAATGCCTGCGCTATGGGCTGAAATCGCTGCTCTGGGGCTTGCCGGTCTCGGCTGCGGTCTGCTGGCTGATCTATCGCTCTGTGGACGCCGGCTATGAGACCGCCTTTACGATCCCCTGGGTCAGCGTGGTCATCGCAGTGGTCAGCGTGTTTGTTGTCGTGTTTGCGACGATGCTCTATGCGATGCACAAGCTGCGGCGGGATAATATCATTGATATCCTGCGTGCTGAAGCGCTGTGACCCTGCGCAGCAGGACGCGCTCTCTCTAAAAAGACTCCCTGTCAGGCAGGTGCGCAAGCCGGGAATTAGAACGCTGCGGTCTTGCGGCATCTGCCTGCTTGGGGAGGAAGACAGATGAAAAACGATGCCGGGCGACAGGAACGGCATCGTTTTTTTATAGAAAATAAATAGAAATATGCAATACTATCTTGAAAAATTAGGCAATTTCAGATATGATGAGTGTGTACAAACCGAGACTGCCCCGCAAGCACGCGACGGAGGTACGCTATGAAATTCTCCTCTTTTCTGCACTTTGCCGCCTTTGGCGTTCAGACCATTTTATTCAAAAAGAAAAAACCGATCCTTGGTACGGTCATCGTGACAGACAAATGCAACTTGCATTGCAAGCATTGCTCCGTCAATAATATCACAGCGATCGTCCATCCGTATCTGCAGATCCGGCAGGAGATGCAGCAGCTCTATGCTATGGGGGTGCGGATCTTGTTCTTTTGCGGAGGCGAGACCTTTCTTTGGCGGGATGGAGAACGTACGCTGCGGGATCTGGTCGTCGAGGCAAAACGCATGGGGTTCCTGATTGTAAACGTCGTCACGAACGGCACATTTCCTCTTGATCTGCCGGAGGCGAATCTGATCCTCTTGAGCCTGGATGGCGATCAGCGACGCCATAACGAGATCCGCGGCGATACCTATGATACGATCATGGAGAATATCCGCAATGCAACCGCGGATAATATCTGCCTCTATATGGCGATCAATCAGATCAACAAGGATTCCGTGCGGGATGTATGCTTGACAGCGCGGGATACGAAAAATATTCGCGCCGTCTCGTTTAATTTCCATACGCCCTATCCGGACACCAAGGAGCTGGCGCTGTGCAAAGCGGAAAAGGCTGCTTGCTGCGCTGTGATCACGCGGATGAGGAAGGCGGGCGCGCCGATCTTTAATCTGGAAAGCGCTTTTCCCTATCTAATCGAAAATCGTTTTCCGACCCCCTGTCATCAGTGCGTGGTGATGGAAGCGGGAAAGCTCTCCACTTGCGGGCGCTGCATTGACGTTCCCGGTCTCTGTGAACAATGCGGCTACTTCTTTGTTGCGGAATATACGCTGCTGTTCCGCGGCAACCCAAAGATCCTGTTCGAGATGCTTCACACGTACTTAAAGTACATTTAGGAGGCCTATGGGTATTATTACAAGTCTTACGAGAATGTGGCTCACGCGGACGGTACAGCCCTTTACCTTCAGAAACGAATTTGACCAGCAACTGCCTTTTGCCGCGTGTGAAAAGCTTGGGCTGTATGTGCATATCCCGTTTTGCAAAAGCATCTGCAATTTCTGCCCATATTGCAAGGTGCGGTATTCGGCCCAGCAGTGTGACGCGTACATAGATGCACTGCTCCAGGAAATCCATCTTGTGGGCAGCCAGCATGCAGGGCGAAAGCCTGTGACTAGCCTCTATTTTGGCGGCGGGACACCGGCCCTTGCGGCAAGCCGCATCAAAGAAATTGTGGACGCGCTGCAGGAGCATTTTCTCATCACGGAGGGGATTGGCCTGGAGCTTCACCCGGAAAATGTGAATGTGGAAGTGCTGCGCACGCTGAAAGACGCAGGTGTAACGAAAATCAGCATCGGGATCCAATCGTTCTGCGATAAGTATCAAAAGATCCTGGGTAGAAAGACCGTAGATACCGCAGCCATGCAGGCGGCCCTGGCGGCGGTCCCTTTTGAGACGGTATCGATGGACTTCATCTTTGCGCTGCCCGGGCAGACCTACGAGGATCTGAGATCGGATCTTGCGCAGGCCTTTTCCCTGGGGGCAAACCATGTCGCCATCTATCCATTTATTGATTTTACCTTTACGCAGAGCCCGGTTCCAGCAATGCCGAAAAAAGAAAAGCGCGCCTTGCTGGACGCCATCACCCAATACTGCTTGAACCAGGGCTATACGCGCAGCTCGATCTGGACATTTTCAAGCGAACCGGATGCGAATTACTCCTCCATGACCAGAGAGAATTTCCTCGGCTTTGGCTGCTCTGCGACGAGCCTATTCCACACGCAGTTTAAGATCAATACCTTCGACGTCGCCGCGTACTGTGAAAGGATCCGTGCGGGCAGGCTTGCGACCTCCTTAACGCTCCGCTTTACCAAGCGCCAGCGGATGATCTACTGGCTGTTCTGGACGGCGTACAGCACCAAGGTGGCAGCAGGCGATTTTGAGAAATTCTTTGGCGTGCCGCTGAAAAAGATGTATGGCTTTGAGCTGTGGCTTGCAAAGCAGCTTGGGTTCCTCACGAAGCAGGGGGATACCTATGAGATGACCTGCAAGGGTGCTTTTTATTATCACTACTACGAGAATTTTTACACGCTGTCTTATATCGACAAGATGTGGGGTATCCTGCGAAAAGAGGCGTTCCCGGAATATATTACTTTATAAAAAATAAAAACAGGCATGGCAGCTACCATGCCTGTTTTGGAAATTCGCTTATGCTTTGTTCAGATTTGCTGGGTCCCAAAGGCGCGCCGGGTAGATTCCCTGGGCGGTCATCTCTGCCAGGGCGGACTGGACGGATTCCAGATCCTCCCGGTAAGTAACGCCGTGCCACTGGGCGTTTGTCTTGAGGACGCGGACAGTGCCCAAGCCCTCGTGGATCTGTGCGTCTGCCACGCTGGGGAGGAAATACTCCCCCTTCAGGGGATTCTCCGCCAGGGTTTTGTCTAAAAATGCGGGCATCCGGCGCCAGAGCTCATCAAGGATCATCGGGCGGAAGCCCCAGAGATTCATGGAGACGACGGTATCGCCCGGCAGGGGGTATTCCCGGTCGCCCTCCAGATAGGCGGCGTCCGCGCCGCGCTTTTCAATATGCGTGCGCTCTGTGATGCCGGTCAGGAAGCCATTTTCCATCTGGCAGATTCCCCGGGCGACGTAGCCGAATTCCGTGACCGTGTTGCGCAGCTGGTAGCCGACCATCGCGTGGGCATTGGGCGCGCCATCGGCAGCCAGGAACTGATAGATGGCCTGCATGGCGTCGCGCCCATAATAGTCATCGGCGTTGATGACGGCGAAGGGCTGGTCCCGCAGCGCCTCAGCGGCGCAGGCGACGGCGTGCCCCGTCCCCCACGGCTTGACGCGGCCTGCCGGGACTTCATAGCCCTGGGGCAGGCAGTCCAGCCTCTGGTGAACATATTGCACCTCAAAAAACGGCGCGATGTGCGCGCCGATGGCTTGCCGGAAATCCGGCTCCATTTCGGGCTTGATGATAAAAATGACCTTCCGGAACCCGGCACGCCAGGCGTCATAAAGGGAAAAGTCAATGAGAATATGACCATTGGCATCGACCGGCGTGATCTGCTTGGGGCCGCCGAAGCGGCTGCCCATCCCGGCGGCCATGATCAAAAGAGCAGGTTGGTTCATGGAAGATGATCTCCTCTTCTTTGCCGCAGCGCAGGCGGCAGGTATCAGTAGAGCGCTATAGATTAGAGTACCGCCAAAAGGCCATTTTGTCAACTGGAGATTTGGAAAAATGCGAAATTACGCAGAAAACCGCAGGCTTTTTCTTAAAAAGCTTGCGGTTTTTTACTGTGATACACGAAAACGGCATCGCCTTCAGGCGCCGTCTGCCTGTAGGGCGGCTGCCATCATTGCATGGGCCCGGTCGCCGATCTGCACTGTGCGCAGGGCGGCGACATCTTCCGCGGGGATCACACCGAGGATCCGGATCCGCACCCGGGTGCGCCGCCGGAAGAGATTGTGATAGATCGCCCGGGAATTTTCCAGCACAGCAACGACGACGGGCCGCTTTGCCCGCTGGGCGATCTTGAACGCACCGTTGCGGAACGGCAGCAGCTGGCAGGTTTTGCTCGTCTGCCCCTCGGGGAAGATCGTCATGCAGAGGGGCTGCTCCTGCAGCTGCTTTGCCGCCTGCAGGATGGCCCGTAGGGCCTGCCGGTCGTCGTGCCGGTCCAGCGGGAGGCACTGCAGCTTGTGCATAAACTGCCGGACGACGGGCAGATCAAAATTCTCCTGCTTTGTGACGAAGCTGAGCCGGGCCTGCCGGGGCAGCGCGCGGATGAGCAGGACCGGGTCAAAGACGCTCAGGTGATTGCACACCAGCAGATAATTCCCATTCGTCGGTAACTGTTCCAGACCGGTGACCTCCAGGCGAATGCCCGCCAGCGGGAAGACCAAGCCGCAAAAGGCCCGCAGCAGGTCACCGTAAAACGTACTGCGCCGCATCTGCTGCCGCTCCATGGGGACGAGCAGCGCAGCGATGGCAAAAAAGAGCAGAAAAACAAGGGTCAGGCCCAGAAACAGGGTAAGCGCCGCCAGCGGCGCTTGCCAAAGTACGGCGGGATGGGCATACCAGCCCAGCCCATACGTCAGCCCGGCGCTGCCAGCGATGGCAAGCGCTAGAAAAGAATAAAACAGCAACGGCGATCTCTCCTATTGCCCGTTCAGGGGCGGTGATCTTCGGTGACAGCACCGGCGCGGTACGCCTGCAGTAGCAGCCGCAGATCGTCGATCCGGGCCTGCAGCTCCCGGCCTTGGTCGGTCTGCGCGATCTTGACCCGGGACTCCATGTGCTCAAAGACGAGGGTGTGATTGGCAATATCGTGGTCATTGACCAGCGCGTCCTGCCGGCCGGAGAAGGGCTGGTGGGAGACGATGCGGATATTGTGGGAATTGTAGATCAAGGTGTAGCCTGCGATGCCGCTGGTGGGCTGGTAGGCTTTGCAGAAGCCGCCGTCGATGACGATCAGCTTGCCGCCGCCCTTGATGGGACTCTCGCCCTTTTTCGTCTTGACGGGGATGTGCCCGTTGACGATATGGCAGTGGGGCCCGGCCAGGCCAAATTCCTGCAGCAGCATATCACAGACGGCCGGGTCGTGGTACCAGGTGTAGTAAGCGTTTTTCGGCTCGTCCCAGGTCGTTTTGTCGGCGATCAGGCGGCGCTCAAACGTTGTCATGCGGTCCCGGCCAAAGATGGGGCTGTTGCGCCCGGCCCAGAGCCACCAGAGGAAGTCCATGCCGAAGAGCCGCTCCGGGGAGCCGGGCTTGTCGTAATAGGCTTTTCGGGCGGTCTGCTCGGCATAATCCAGGAAGGCCCGGCCGCAGCGGTCCTTTCCGCCGATGGAGAAGGAGCGCAGCTTGCCGTCGTCCGTCATGGGGATGCAGCCGTGGAACAGGAGATTCCCGTTGTAGATCTTATACAGCCCGCCCTTGGAGTACAGGAAGCGGATATGGCGCTGGAGCTTTTCGCTGCGCCGGAACGATGCGGTCAGCTGGTTGATGACCGCGTCCTCCTCCGCTGTCAGCTGGTAAGGCCGGGCGGGGTCGACGGTCGGGAAGTCGCAGTCCTCCAGCGGATATGTGACGCCGCCGATGCAGACCGTCTTGGCATCGTAGTCGATCCGATCCAGCAGGAGCCGGTCGGCCATGCCAAATTCTGGTCGGCGCTGCAGCAGCTGCCCTTCCAGCTTGAAGAGGATGACCGTAATGGCCTTGTACATGCGGGCCGAGAGCAGCTTGTCCTTTTCCGAGGTATCGCCGTCCAGCTCGGTCAGCTTGACGCGGAAGCAGTGGGTGTCGCAGTCGCGATAGACCTCATTGGCAAAAATGGACAGGGGGCGCAGGGAGATGCCGTAGCCTGTCTCGATAACGTCGAGGTTGTTGTAGTGAATGGAATTTGCCAGCACCGTCGCCACCAGGACCCGGGAGCCGGAGGCAGCGCCCATCCAGAGAATGTCGTGGTTGCCCCATTGGATATCCACGCTGTGGTAATCCAGCAGGGAATCCATCACGACATCTGCCCGGGGGCCGCGGTCGTAAATATCCCCGACAATGTGCATATGGTCCACCGCCAGTCGCTTGATGACCTGGCAGACAGCCTGGATGACCTCGGCGGCCTGGCCAATATCAATGATGGTGCTGATGATGATGTCATAATAATCCCGCTTGTCCGGCTCCTCATAGCGGATGTGGAGCAGTTCGTCGATGACGTCGGCATAGCCCTGGGGCAGGGCGTGGCGTACCTTGGAGCGGGTGTATTTGGAGGCCAGGAAGCGGCACAGCTCAAGCAAACGGTACAGGGTGATCCGGTACCATTCATCCAGGTCCTCCGCCTCCTCGGCGACGAGGGCCAGCTTTTCCTCCGGGTAATAAATCAGTGTCGCCAGCTCATTGCGGTCATGCTGGGAGAGGGTCGTGGCAAAGAGTTCGTCCAGCTTTTCCCGAATGACACCGGAGCAGGAGTTGAGCAGGTGCAAAAACGCCTCGTATTCGCCGTGAATATCCGAGATAAAGTGTTCCGTCCCCTTGGGCAGGTTCATGATCGCCTGCAGATTGATGATCTCCGCCCCGGCGGCCTGGACCGTCGGGTACTGCTTGCCCAAAAGGCGCAGGAAATGAAGCTGTTCTGGGGTAAATTCTGTTTTCTTCTGCATATTGACCTCCTGTGTTATGGGAAAATCCCCGGCTTTTGCGCGCGGCGCGGCAAAAGGACCGGGGAAAATCCAGCGGCAGCTTGCGCCGGGGTTATTTTTTGTTCAGATGCGTGCGGAAGATCTCGCGCCCCTCGCTGCTGCATTCGACGACGTCGATGCGTGTGGCCTTTTCCTTGGCGGTTTTCCGCCCGGCGCTGTCCAGATAGAGGACCACGGCGTAAGCGCCGCCCGCCGGGGTCTGGCCGCGGATGACCTCGACGCCTTCCGGCAGCAGCGCGGGCTTCATGCGGTAGTAATCCAAAAAGGTAAACATGGCATCACCTGATAAAATTCGTTTTTTGTGGGGCCTCCCGGGTGGGGACTGGCGCATCCAGCTGCTGCAGCATCCAGGCCATATTGTCGGCCAGCGTACGCATGACCTGCAGGCCCTCCAGATCCTGCCGGACCTCGTCCGGCGTGTTGCCGTGGACGGAATTCCAGTATTTGCTGGAGACGATGGGCATATTGGAGATGGTGAAGTATTTGTTCAGCCGGTCAAAGGCAGCGCTGGCGCCGCCGCGGCGGCAAGAGACGATGGCTGCGCCAGGCTTGCCGTCAAACGAGGCGGCCGAGGAGTAGAACAGCCGGTCCAGTACGGTACAGAGCGCCCCGGCTGCTGAGGCATAATGTACCGGGGAGCCGACGATCATGCCGTCGCACTGGGCCATCTTTTCCTGCAGCTGGCAGACAATGTCGTTCCGGAAGCAGTGTCCTGTCTTGCGGCAGGCGCCGCAGCCGATGCAGCCGTAATGGGGCCCATCGCCGATGTGGACGATCTCACTGGCGACACCGTTCTTTTCCAGCTGCCGGGCGATCTCCTCCAGCGCGGTGAAGGTGCAGCCCGCTTTGTGGGGGCTGCCGTTAATCAACAATACTTTTTTCATAAAAAGCACCTCTTCTTATTTGGCATAGACCTGTTTCAGCGTGCAGTAGCGGGGCAGGCTGTCGCGCCGCTGGATCTCCGGCTCGCCCTGAATGAGGGGCAGACAGTAGTCGATGTAGGGGGCGTTAATAAAGTTGCCCGCCTCGTTGATCCATTCCCGGGGCATGAGCTTTTCCGTATTGGCGGCAGCGGCCAGGTCGAACAGGGCGTACGCGCACTGATAGCCCGCCGGGCCCCGCTGGCAGCGGAAACCAGCCATCTTGCCAGTCTCGCCGGCGATGGCGGATTCCAGCGCGAAGCGGCCGATCTCATAGGCTTCCTTGACGTCGGTCGCCGAAGCGCAATGGGCGGCGGCGCGCTGGAGCAGGGAGAGTTCGATGCCGCGGACCTTGCCGCCAATCTCTTCCTTCAAGACCTCTGCTAGGCGGGAGGCCAGGCCGCCCAGCTGGGCGTGACCAAAACCGTCGTTGGCGGAGATGGCGGCGGAGACAAAGGCGCCGTCGGCATAATGGATGCCTTCGGAGACGGCGATGACGCAGCCGCCCTTCCGGTCGCAGCATTCCCGGACGTCGGCCAGGAACTGCTCAATATCAAAATCGACCTCCGGGACATAGATGAGGTCCGGCCCGCACCCGGCGTAAGAGGCCAGGACGGACGCGGCGGTCAACCAGCCCGCATGACGGCCCATGCATTCGATGACGGTGATCATGCCCGCCTCATAGGCCTGGCTGTCCCGGGCGACTTCCATGATGGAGGTCGCGATATATTTGGCTGCCGAGGCAAAGCCGGGGCAGTGGTCTGTCTCCATCAGGTCATTGTCAATCGTCTTGGGGATGCCAATGACCCGGCACTCCCAGCCAGCCTCGCGCATAAAGCGGGAGATCTTGTTGCAGGTATCCATGGAGTCGTTGCCGCCGTTGTAGAAGAAATAGCGGATATCATATTTCTGGAAAATCTCCAGCAGGCGGCGGTAGTCCTTGTCATTTTCCTCCGGCTCGGTCATTTTATACCGGCAGGAGCCGAGGACGGCGGCGGGGGTCTGCAGCATCAGACGCAGATTTTCCGGGTCCTCTTCGTCCATAATCATCAGCTGATCGTTCAAAACGCCGCTGATCCCATAGTGCGCTGCATAAACCTTGGTGATCGCTTTGTTTTGCAGCGCGGCCTCAATCAGCCCATAGGCGCTGGCATTGATGACTGCGGTGGGACCGCCGGATTGGCCGATCAGGCAGCTGCCAACTAATTTCTTATCAGACATAACGTTTCTCCTTCACAGTTGTTTCTCTTCCTTATTTTTGCGCCGGTGGCGCTACAAATCCAGTATAGCACAGCCGGACGGGGGGTGCAATCCCATTTGCCGGGATTGTGGCACTTTGCGCAAAACGGATGGGGGGAAGTTGTGACTTCTGCTGAAAATCTCGGCGGTCTGCCAGATTTTCCGGCCGCGGCCATTGACGGCACGGGGCCCCAGGGGCTATAATAGCAATATCATTGTAATAGATAAGGAGCGTTAGTTATGCCACTGGTAACCACAAAGGAAATGTTCCGCAAGGCCTACGATGGCGGCTATGCCATCGGCGCATTCAATGTCAACAACATGGAAATCGTGCAGGGCATCACGGAAGCCTGCGCCATGGAGAAAGCTCCCGTTATTCTGCAGGTCTCCAAGGGGGCCCGCGCCTACGCCAGCCATACGTATCTGGTCAAGCTGGTCGAAGCGGCCCTGCTGGATTGCCCGGATATCCCCATCGCTCTGCATCTGGACCACGGCCCGGATTTTGAGACCTGCAAGGCCTGTATCGATGGCGGCTTCACCTCCGTCATGATCGACGGCAGCAGCAAGCCCTTTGCGGAGAATATTGAGCTGACGAAAAAGGTCGTCGCCTATGCCCATGACCACGGCGTTGTCGTCGAAGCCGAGCTGGGGACGTTGGCCGGCATTGAGGATGAGGTCAAGGTCTCTGCGGAGGATTCGTCCTACACCCGCCCGGAAGAGGTCGAGGAATTTGTGACGAAGACCGGCTGCGACTCCCTGGCCATCGCCATCGGAACCAGCCACGGCGCGTATAAATTCAAGCCCGGCACGAAGCCGCAGCTGCGCTTTGATATCCTCCACGAGGTCGAAAAGCGCCTGCCCGGGTTCCCCATCGTGCTCCACGGTGCATCGTCTGTTCCGCAGGAGTATGTGGAGAAGATCAACGCCAACGGCGGCGCGATGCCCGGCGCCATCGGCGTTCCGGAGGAGCAGCTGCGTGAAGCGGCCCGCAGCGCCGTCTGCAAGATCAATATTGATTCCGACCTGCGTCTGGTCATGACAGGCAGCATCCGGGAGCACTTCACCCAGTTCCCGGCCCACTTTGACCCGCGGGAGTACCTCAAGCCCGCCCGCGCCAATATCAAGGAGCTGGTCCGTCACAAGCTGGTGGACGTCTTGGGCTGCGCCGGGAAGGCATGAGTTAGTCCAGAAAAAACGAAAAATCGCCAGACCTCGAACAGAGGGCTGGCGATTTTTGAAGTTTAACCTGGCGGCAGCTTTTTCATATGCTGTAGCAAAAATTGGGCGCAGAGCCCGGTAAAGAGCCCGGCCAGCATCCCGGCGGCGATGAGGACGGGGAGATAGTAGATCAGCCGTGGCGTCGCTGTCAGCAGCATGGCGATGAGGATCTGGCCGATGTTGTGAAAAATACCGCCCAGCACGCTGGCGACCCAGATCTGCCGCAGGGTCAGGACTCGGCGCAGCGCCAGCATAGCCGCCAGGCTCAAAAGCCCGCCCGCCAGGGAATAGGCCAAGCTGATGAGCTGCCCGGCGAATAAACTGCCCAGCAGCACCCGGGTCAGCAGGACGCCCAGCGCGGCCCAGGGGCCGTAGGCAAAAAGCGTGTAGATGCTGACGATGTTGCTCAGCCCCAGCTTGACTCCGGCGACGGGGATGGGGTTTGGCAGCTGCGCCTCCAGCACATACAGCCCCAGGGCCACGGCGCTCAGCAGGGCCAGGCGCGTCAAACGTTTCGTGCGCATCGTGTCAAAGCTTAGCGATGCGGTCGCCGAGTTCGTTTTTCCGGAGCAGAAGCAGCAGCGGCAGACCGATCAGGTACATGACGGCCAGCTCGCCGCCGCCGACCTGCGCGCTGAAGAGCACAAAGCTTTTCCAGAAGGCGTCCGGCGTCGAGACAATGGCGATCTCCGCGCCGACCAGGATCGCATTGACCAGGACAACAGGCAGCGGGGCCAGCGCGGGCTTCCGGCAGCGCTGCACCAACAGGCAGGCCAGCAGCGTCGCGGCGGTACCGACGATGATATCCAGCGCCGAGACTGTCGAGAACAGATTTGCGATCAGGCAGCCCAGGGTCAGCCCAATGGTCGAGACCGGGTTAAAATACGGCAGAATGCACAGCGCCTCCGCCAGCCGAAACTGGACCTGCCCATAGGAGATGGCAGAGGTGCAGATGGTCAGCGCGGCGTAAACAGCGGCGAGAATGCCGCAGAAGGTGACTTGATGAATGGTGATTTTCTTCATGGGATGTGCGAAACCTTTCTTACTCTATGATATTATTGTATCTGTTTCAAGCGCGCAAAGCGGCGCAGAACCGAGTACATAGGCATCCCTCCCAGCCAGAAAACGAGGCGGCGGCAAGCGCCGCAGTCCATCGGCTATTATGCCATAGGGGGCGGGAAATTGCAATCGGCATTTTACCAGAAAGTCAGGAGGCGGCAGCGTGTGGTATCATACATTAAATGAGGCGCTGCGCTGCCAATTCGGCGGCAAGGTCTATAAACTGGCGCTCGATGGCGGCATGGGCTGCCCGAACCGGGACGGCACCTGCGGGACCCGGGGCTGCATTTTTTGCTCCGAGCAGGGCAGCGGCGATTTTGCCGCGCCCCACTGCGCGGATCTGGCCGCCCAGCTGGCCCAGGCCAAGGCGCGGGTGGCGCAAAAAGCGCCGGACGCCCGGTATATCGCCTATTTTCAAAGTTTTACCAATACCTATGCGCCGACGGCGTATTTGGAGGCGCTGTTTTCTGCGGCGATGGCGCCGCCGGAGATCGTCGCCCTCTCCGTCGCGACCAGGCCGGATTGTCTGCCACCGGAGACGGTGGCGCTGCTGGCGCGGCTGAACCGGGTCAAGCCCGTCTGGGTGGAGCTGGGCTTGCAGACGATTTATGACGAGACGGCCCGGTATATCCGCCGGGGCTATGCCCTGCCGGTCTTTGAAGACGCAGTGGCCCGGCTCAAGGCGGCGGGGCTGACCGTCATTGTCCACCAGATCCTGGGCCTGCCCGGGGAGACGACCGCACAGATGCGCCAGACGACAGCATATATCGCTCACGCCGGGGTCGATGGGATCAAGCTGCAGCTGCTCCATGTCCTGGAGGGGACGGACCTTGCGGCGGAGTGGCGCGCCGGGCGAGTCCCGGTACTGACGCTGGAGGCGTATACGCAGCTCCTGTGCGATTGCGTGCGGCTGCTGCCGCCGGAGATGGTCATCCACCGGCTGACCGGTGACGGGCCAAAGCGGCTGCTGCTGGCGCCCCAATGGAGCGGGGATAAAAAGCGGGTGCTCAACGCCATCCGGCAGGAATTTATCCGGCAGGATGTCCGCCAGGGGCAGTGGTTTCGAGGTTAGACGTTGGCTGGGTCAGATGCTTGACCCAGTGGTACCGGTTGGCCCGGATGGCAATGGGGATGCACTTGACTGCCTGATCCGCATTCAAGCAGAGCAGCACCGCGACGGGCGGCCAGTGCCAGACAAACGCCGCCAGCAGTGACAGTGGCACGGCAAAGCACCAGATCACGCATAGGTCTAGCTTGACAGAAAAATTCGTATCCCCGCCGCCCCGGATGATGCCGGTGTTCGTCGGCAGATGGTAGGCGTTGAGGAAGACTACCGCCGCCTGGATCAGGATAAACTGACGGGCGAGGGCTGCCGTCTCCGGCTGCAGCGCGTAGAGCTGTAGCAGTGGGCGGCGCAGCAGGAGCATGATCGCCGCCAGGACGAGACCCAGGCCGCAGAAAAGCACCTGCAGGGTTCGGGTATCGGCGCGGATCGTCGCTTCGTCACCCCGGCCGACGGCCTGCCCGATCAACACCGTCGTGGCAGATGCGCTGCCGAGGCTTGCGACTTTTAGCAGTGTGAAGGAGGTCACGGAGATGGACTGGGCGGCGATGGCGGCGGCGGACAGGTGCCCCATTACCGCGGTCTGAATGGCCATATTGCAGCCCCAGAGAAATTCGATCAGGCAGATCGGTGCGGTCAGGCGGGCAAAATCCCGGGCAAGCGGCCCGGGGGTCTGCCGGAGGTCCGCAGGCCGCAGCCGCAGGATGCGGTCGCGCCGCAGCACGTAAAACAGCACAACAGTGCACTCGAGCCCCCGGGCAGTCAGCGTCCCGATGGCGGCACCGGTCACGCCCAGTGCCGGTGCGCCGAAGCGGCCGGAGATCAGGATATAATTGAGCCCGCAGTTGACCAGCAGCGAAAGCAGCGAGACCCGCAGCGAGATCTGCACGACCTTGACGGTCCGCAGACTGGCCAGCAGCAGCTGCGTCACAGCAAAAAGCGGACAGGTGTATTTGATGATCTGCAGGTATTCTGCCCCGAGTTGGATCATGGTCTGGTCTTTTGTAAACAGGCTGACGAGCTGCCGGGGCAGCAGTGCGGCGAGAAGGAAAAACACCAGGGCGAAGCCTGCACCCCAGCGCAGCCCAATGGGCACGATGCGCCGCACCTGGTCCCGCTGGCCCTGGGCCCAGTACTGGCCGCCGAGGATGACCATCCCGGCGCCGGTGGCATAGATCAGCTGCTGGAAGAGAAACTGCAGCTGGTTGACCGCCGCCGCGGCGGCCATGGCCGTCTCCGCGTAGCTGCCCAGCATGATATTGTCCAGCAGATTTACGCTGCAGACGACCAGCCGCTCTGCCATCAGGGTCAGGCAGAGGGTAAAAAACTGCCGGTAAAACGAACGGTCCCGTGTCATAGCACCACCCCCGGGTTCTTGCTACCTGCATCATACCAGATGGCGCCGCCCCGCGTCAAATGCCGGGCGATTGACATTGTGCAAAAACTTGCTATACTGAATTTGGAAGAATCCACCAAACGCATACGGAATGCAAAAGGAGGCAGCCGCAATGATCAAATTTGCAAAGGATATGCCCGTGACGCAGCGGGAAAATGTAATGGGTGGGACGGGCCGCTATAGCAGCCAGATGCTGTTTTCCCCGGAAGAGGTGACGAAAACGCGCCTGTTTGCCTGTAATACCATGGAGCCGGGGGCATCCATCGGCTGTCATAGCCATACCGGCGAGGGCGAGGCGTATCTCATTCTTTCCGGCGAGGCGGTCGTAGAAGAGGACGGCGTGGCCTACACGCTTCACCCCGGCGACTGCGAGTATTGCACCGACGGCCATTCCCACGCGATTTATAACCGTTCCGATGCGCCCATGAGCTTTTTGGCGATCATTATTCTGTAAAAATGCGTAATTTTCGCATTTCCTGGTTGACTTTTCGGTTGAAAACAGGTATTATAATTTAGTCTGTTTAACCGGACAAATCCTTGGCGTCGCTGGGTGCGACGCCCATAAAGACCATAAGGAGGTGCAACACAATGGCTAAGGTTTCCGCAAAGTATGAAGTCCTGTATATCATCAACCCCAATCTGGCGGAGGATGAGACGGCAGCATTGGTGGAAAAGTTCAAGGCAATGGTGGAAGCAGAAGGTACTCTGACCAGCATCGAAGAGTGGGGCAAGCGCAAGCTCGCATATCCCATCAACGATCTGCCGGAGGGCTACTACGTCCTGATGACTTGCGAATGCAAGCCCGAATTGCCTGCAGAGCTCGACCGCGTATTCAAGATCACGGAAGGCGTTATGCGTTCTTTGATCACCGCTGTTGAAGAATAAGGAGGCCCATTATGCTGAACCACATTGTCCTGATGGGGCGTCTGACCCGGGATCCCGAGCTGCGCCGTACAGGAAGCGGTATTGCTGTCGCGTCTTTCTCGCTGGCAGTCGACCGGGATTTCGGTTCCCGTGAGACCGGCGAAAAGGAGACGGATTTCATCGACATCGTTGCCTGGCGCAACACGGCGGAATTTGTCAGCAAGTATTTTACCAAAGGCCGCATGGCTGTGGTTTCTGGCCGCCTGCAAATCAGAAACTGGACAGATAAGGAAGGCAACAAGCGCCGCAGTGCAGAGGTCGTCGCGGATAATATCTATTTCGGCGATTCCAAGCGCGATGCACAGGCCGATCCCTTTGGTGCGTCTTACGGCGCGGCGCCCTATGGCGCGGCTCCGGCTGCTCCGGCAGCGCCTGCAGCGTCCTTCGGCGCACCGAGTGCCCCGGCTGCTACGCCGGCATCGGATTTTGCCATGCTGGAGGACGATGACGACCAGCTCCCGTTCTGATTTGCGCATTTGAACTTTTCACAATACTCGAAGAAGGAGGAAATCACCATGGCTAACGATCGTGTTCGTCCGCGCAAGCGCAAGAAGGTATGCAGCTTCTGCGTCGATAAGATTGCGCACATTGACTATAAAGATTCCGCGAAGCTCCGCCGTTACCTGTCCGAGCGCGGCAAGATTCTGCCCCGCCGTACCACCGGTACCTGCGCTGCCCATCAGCGTCAGCTGACCGTGGCAATCAAAAGAGCGCGTCAGATCGCTCTGCTGCCCTACGTCGCAGACTGATTTCATTGCAATCAAACAGCGTGCCGCAAGCTGCGGCACGCTGTTGTTTTCCCCTATGGAAAAACGACGCCCCGGCTTGTTTCTGATCTGGAGACAAGCCGGGGTATTTTGCTTACTTTGCTGCGGGTGTGGTAAACTGCCGGACAATATGCCGGACGGCGCTGAACAAATGCGGCTTCAGTGCTTCCAACGTGCACGGGTCGGCGTAAAGAATGGCACTGTAGCAGCTGGAGCCGACGAGATCGACGATCAGGTAGAGCATGATCTCTGCGTCCGCCCGCCCGACACCGTTGGCTGCGATCAGCTCCATCAGGACCTGGGTGAACTCAAAGTCATCATCCGGCTCCGGCCGGGTCAGCTGCCGCTTGAGGATGCCCCAGCTGAGATTCCGGGCGATGAGCCCCAGCAGATCTTGGTGCGTGGTCAGATAGTCCAGCACGTGATTGCAGATAAAGACCAACTGATCCTCCAGCTTCTGCAGCGGAGTCTGCTCCATTGCCAGATAGGCGTCTTTTAGGATCTGATGGGAGCGGTGAGAGATCAGCCAGTTTCGGATATCGTATTTGTCTTTAAAATAGAGATAGAACGTCCCCTTGGCGACGCCGGAATTTTCTACGATATCCGAGACAGAGGTCTTGGCCAGGCCCTTGTCGGTAAACAGCTTCTGGGCAGCGTCCAGCATCGCGTTCCGCTTGAGCCGCTTGTTTTCCTCGACTTTGCTCATCGAATCTCCCCTTGCAGACCGTCGGCCCTCGGCCAACAGTCCTAAAATTAGTCGTGCGTTGCGCCAGGCGGATTGCCTGGCGCAAGAGGGCTTCGCAAGCCCCAACGCCGCTATTATAGCGGACTGAGAAAAAATATGCAATAACTTTTCGAAAAAAATATGACGTTTCGTCATTTTTTCTCTTGACGAATTGGAAATAGTGCGGTACAATGCGAGACGATAAATGACCGATAGTCAATTTGAGGAGGCGGAACAACCGATGATTAAGTTTGGACGGTTTATAGCCAAGCATCGCGTCTTGATTCTGATCCTGGCAGTACTGCTGCTGATCCCTTCTGTGCTGGGATATCTTTCCACCAGGGTCAACTACGATGTGCTGACTTATTTGCCGGATGACATTGATACGATGGTGGGCCAGGACATCCTGATGGATGAGTTTGGCAAAGGCGGATTCTCCATGGTCGTCCTGCAGGGCATGGACGACAAGAATGTCTCCCAGCTGCGGGAGAAGATCTCCAAGGTGGACGGCGTCGCCGATGTGCTGTGGTATGACAGTATCGCGAGCCTGTCCGTTCCGAAGGAGATCCTGCCCCAGGATCTTTTGGATCAATTCCAGAATGGTGATAGCACCCTGATGCTGGTCTTCTTCACAGAAGGCACGTCCAGCGACAGAACGCTTCAAGCGGTACAGGACATCCGGGATCTGGCCGGGAAGCAGGCGCTTGTTGGCGGCATGTCGGCCATCATCGCCGATACGCGGGAGCTGTGCGAGAAGGAAGAGCCCATTTATGTGCTGCTGGCCGTGGCCCTCAGCTGCGTGGTGCTAGCGCTGACGATGGAATCGCTGCTGTTGCCGGTTTTGTTCCTGGTGAGCATCGGCATGGCCATCCTGTATAACTTGGGGACGAACGTCTTCATGGGCGAGATCTCCTACATCACAAAGGCGCTGGCGGCGGTCCTGCAATTGGGCGTCACGATGGACTATTCCATCTTCCTCTGGCACAGCTTCACAGAAAACCTGGAGCGGTACGACGACCGGGAAGAAGCCATGGCCCACGCCATTGCAGAGACCTTCTCCTCCGTCCTCGGCAGCTCGCTGACGACGGTCGCCGGGTTCATCGCCCTGTGCTTTATGAGCTTCACCCTGGGCTTGGATCTGGGCATTGTGATGGCCAAGGGCGTCGTGCTGGGCGTCATCGCCTGCGTCACGATCCTACCGTCTCTGGTGCTGGTCTTCCATAAGGCGATCAAGAAAACGACCCATAAGCCGCTGCTGCCGGACGTCGGCCGGATCGCCGGCGGCGTGACGAAGCATTATAAAGTGTTCCTGGTGATCTTCCTGCTGCTGTTGGGCCCGGCCATTTACGGCTACACCCACACCAGCGTGTACTACAACTTGGATTCCTCCCTGCCGGAGGATCTGGACAGTGTCCAGGCCAACGCGGCCTTGAGCGACACCTTTGATATGGGTGCGGTTCACATGCTGCTGCTGGATGCCGATACATCGGCGACGGATGTGCGCCAGATGTCCAAAGAGATGGAGGGCGTCGATGGCGTCAGCTATGTCCTGGGCATGGATAGTCTGCTGGGTTCGCGGGTGCCGGAGGACTTTGTGCCGGATGATCTGAAGGATATGCTCCAGAGCGAGGATTACAAGCTGGTCCTGATCGGCTCCCAGTATGCCACAGCCAGCGATGAGGTCAATGCGCAGATCACCGAGCTGCAGCGGATTGCCAAGCGCTATGATGACGGCTCGATGCTCATCGGCGAGGCCCCGTGCACAAAGGACCTGATCACCATCACCGACCATGACTTCACTGTGGTTAGTGCCGTGTCCATCGGCCTGGTGTTCCTGATCATTGCGCTGGTGCTGCGGTCGGTCGTGCTGCCGATCTTGCTGGTGGCGATCATCGAATTTGCAATTTTCATCAATATGGGCATCCCGGCGTATACCGGAACGGTCCTGCCCTTCATCGCCTCCATTGTCATCGGCACCATTCAGCTGGGCGCCACGGTGGACTACGCGATCTTGATGACAAACCGGTATCTGGCAGAGCGGAAGAGCGGCCAGGGCAAGCGCGACGCGGTCCGTATTGCGCTGGAGACCTCGGCAAAGTCCATTATGGTCTCCGCACTGGGCTTCTTCGCCGCGACCTTCGGCGTCGGCCTGTATTCCGAAGTAGATTTGATCAGTGCCCTGTGCTCGCTGATGGCACGCGGTGCATTGATTAGTATGGCAGTGGTCTTGCTGATCTTGCCGTCGGCCCTGTATGTGTTCGACCGGCCCATCCTGGCAACGACCTATGGTGCAAAGCGCGCGATGCGTGCGCATGAGCAAAAGCAGGAGGTATGATTACGATGAAAATGCAGTGGAAACGGCTGGGCAGCGGCCTGTTGGCTGCCGGATTTATGCTCTCGACGCTGGGGGTCGGTGCAATGGCGGCCCAGAGCCCGGTGGAAAAGGATGAGACCGTCTACGCCATCGCAGGGGCAGACGGCAGCGTAACGGAGACGATCGTCTCCGATTGGCTGAAAAATACGAACCTAGAGGATGTCCTGAAAGACAGCTCCAGCCTGAGCGATATTGAAGTCGTCAAGGGCGACGCGACAATGTCCGGCAGCGGCGAGAGCCTCTCCTGGGATACCAAGGGCGGCGATGTCTACTACCAGGGCAAGTCAACGGATGCGCTGCCCGTGGGCGTCAGCTTCACATACTTGCTGGACGGCAAAAAGATCGCCCCGGAGGATCTGGCAGGCAAGAGCGGTAAGCTGACCATTCAGATCCAGTATACCAACAATGAGAAAAAGACTGTGGACGTCGGCGGCACGCAGCAGACGATGTACGTCCCCTTCCTGATGGTGACGGGCCTGCTGCTGGACAGCGACTGCATTAGCAATGTGGAAATTGACCACGGCATGGTGGAAAACGACGGCGACCGGACGATCATCCTGGGCTATGGCCTGCCGGGCCTGGCTGACAGCCTGCAGCTGAGCGGTGACTTTGATATCCCGGAGCTGTCGGATTCTGTGACTGTGACGGCGGATGTGGAAAATTTCTCCTTGGATATGACGCTGACCATGGCCAGCAGCGATCTGCTCAACGATCTGGACGTGGACACCGATGCGACTGCCGATGAGCTGGAGAGCTCCCTGAATGAGCTGGAGGATGCGGCACAGCAGCTGGTTGACGGCACTGCGGAGCTGCTGGACGGCGCAACGGAGCTGGCCGACGGCAGCGTGACCCTGAAAAATGGCGCGGCCAGTCTGGCCGACGGTGCCGCTAGCCTGGACACGGGCATCGGCACGCTGAAAACTGGCGCTGGTACGCTGGCCGGATATACCCTGAGCCTGCAGGATGGCACCGGTACCCTGAAAGACGGCATTGCCGCTGCCAAAGAAGGCGCTGCCAGCCTGTATACGGGGCTTGCAGATGCAAAGACTGGCGCAGGAACGCTGCAAGCCGGTCTTGCAGATCTGAAAACGAGCCTGACGGGGCTGCAGCAGCTTGCGCAGACCATGTCCAGCGACCTGGACGCTGCCTATGCCGCCGGGGAGAAGGTTACAACGGCCCGGGACAGTGCGGTCGACGAACTGACGAATTCTGTCACGGCGCTGGAGACCGCAAAGACGGCGCTGCTTGCCGCAACGCCGGATGCAGATACTACGGACCTCGATAACGCCATTGCCGACCTGCAGACGCAGATCACGGCCTTGAAGGGTCTGAGCGCGCCGACAAAGGACGCGAGTGTTTCGGCTGTGCAGATGAAGGTCGCTGGCGGCTTTGTCGGTGTCCTGGGTGACAAAGGCATCGGCGCGCTGCAGGCGGGCGCTGGCCAGTTGGTCAGCGGCGCAGATCAGTTGCTGACCGGCGCAGGTGCGCTGCAGTCTGGTCTGGAGGATGCACTGGAAGGCGCGGGCACGCTGCAGGCGGGGGCAACCAGCCTGAACGCAGGGGCCCAGAGCCTGGCCCAGGGCATCGGCCAGGTGGCCGCAGGCAGCGCCAGCCTCAAGGCGGGCTCCAAGACGCTCTATGACGGCACCGTGAGCCTGGCCGAGGGTGCGGCTGCTTTGCAGTCCGGCGCCGAGACGCTGCGTGACGGGATGGAAGAATTCCAGGCCGACGGCATTGAAAAGCTTTGCAGCCTCTATCGGGACAATATCCCGGCGCTTATCGACCACCTGACGGCCCTGCAGGATTTGGCGAAGGATTACAACAGCTTCTCCGGCCTGGCCGACGGCGCAGAGGGGCATGTGAAATTCCTCATCCGGACCGAAGGCATCGGGACGGATACGACGGACGAGAGCAAATAAGCAAGAAAGAACTCTCCAAGCGTACAGCAAAAAATTACAACAAAGTGAAAACGGCGAAGGGAAGGGCTCCCTTCGTCGTTTTTACTTACAATCTTTGGGTCAAATGCACAGCACGGGCCGAGGGAATTTCACCTCAGTCCGCGCTGTGCGTTTGCAAAGGCCCGTTATTCTGCCCAGCGGCCCTCCAGATATTTTCGAGACCAGTCCTCGTCGTAAAAATTGGAGTCTTTTTGCATCCGGCAGTCGCACCAGAGGTCCCGGGCAATCTCGTCGATGACGCCCCGGAGCTCCAGCGGCTCCAGGTCATACTCTGGCAGGCCCTCCATGCCCAGCATGGCGCCCTGCAGATTTCCGCAGATGGACGCGACGGTATCGCTGTCGCCGTCGTGATTGACGGCGGCAATGACACTGCCTTCAAAATCCGCGCCGTAGCGCACCGCGCAGAAGACGGCCATGGCCAGCGCATCCGGCCCGTTCCAGCCCTCGCCCAGCATTTGCAGGGCCTGCCGGTCTGGCAGGCTGCTGCGGGCCAGGGACAGCGCCTTCTTTAAAGGCGTGACAATGCCGTCGGCCGGGTAGCTGGAAAAGCCATGCAGCATCGCGTGGACCGTGTCGTCGATCAGGTCCGGCCAGTCGTCGTGGGTCGCGCCGCAGTAGATGATACAGTTGATCATATGCACCAGCGCCGCTGCGGGCATCCACCCAGCGACATTGCCGTGGGTGATGGCGGCGGCCTCCGCACCCAAGCGGTCGATCTCCGTCTGGGGCATCTGGCGCGGGTCAAAAAACGCGCCGATGGGCGCGACACGCATGACACCGGCGCTGCCCTTGGCGCTATTGGTCGGCTGCTCGATGGTGCCGATGGCCTTGTCCGAGAGCACCTGAATGCAGGTGACCGCCGGGGCCCGCCGGTGATGCAGCTCCGGCACCTGGTTCAGCCAACAGTACGCCTTTTGTGCGCCGCTTTGCCGGACCATGCGCTGGGTCTTGATCCAGTCCAGATACGCAATGGCGAGATACGCGGCATATGGCCCCATGACGCCGCGCATACAGCCCCGGGTTTTGCCCAGCAGCAGGCCGTTCGCGGTGTAGAGCGATAGCTGCGTGTCGTCAGAGATCTCCGCATAGCCGTTGGTGAGGTCATAGCCTAAGATGCCGTTTTTGCCGTATTTTTTCTGGATCTGTTCAAAGGTCAGAAATTCGACCGGATAACCAAAGGCATCTCCGATCGCGCCGCCCAGCATTGTGGCGCGGATTCTGCTCTGGTCGCGCATGGCGGCGCTCCTTTCTATATCTTGCTACAGGGGGGATTGCCGGATCTGGGCAAAGCGCCGCGGATACCGCTGCGGCGTCGCGCGCTCCTTGCGGATGACGACGACCCGGTGCACCGCGTCCGCGATGGGGTATTCGGCAATTTTTTCGACTGTGCCGCCCAGCAGGCGGATTGCCCGGGCGGCTTCGTCTGCCTCCTGCTGCGCCGCGGCACCCTTCATGGCCAGAAAGACGCCGCCGGGCTGCACAAAGGGCAGGGCCAGCTCCGCCAGGACAGGCAGCCGGGCGACGGCCCGGGAGACGGCGACCGCATACGTCTCCCGGCAGCTGGAGACATATTCCTCCGCCCGGGCCGCGACGCACTGCGCCTGCAACCCAAGGGCGGGGAGGACCTCTTCCCGCAGCCAGCCGATGCGTTTTGCCGTACTATCCAGCAGGGTCAGGTCAAGATCCGGCTGGGCAATCAGCAGCGGGATGCCGGGAAATCCGGCCCCGCAGCCGATGTCGATGACCTTTTTGCCGCCAAAGTCCGCCAGCTGTAAAAGAGCCAGGCAGTCGAGAAAGTGCAGCTGCGCGACTGCTTCCGGCTCCGTGATGGCCGTCAGGTTCATCACCCGGTTTTTCTCCAGCAGCATGGTGCCGTACTGGCACAGCTGCCCGATCTGCGCCGGGGTCAGCTGCAGCTGCCCGCTTTGGACGGCGGCCTCCAGCGTTTTTTTCATAGGCTCAGCGCTTTTTGGAGAGGGCCAGCTTGACCTTCTGGCAAAGGACCTCCGGTGTCAGCCCATAGTGGGCCAGGACGGCGGCAGCAGTGCCGCTGCGGCCGAAGCAGTCCTCCACGCCGTGCCGGATGACCGGGACGGGGTAATTTTCCGAAAGGTATTCCGCCACGGCAGCGCCCAGGCCACCAATCACGGAGTGCTCCTCCGAGGTGACGATCACACCGGTCTCCTGGGCGGCCTGGAGGACCAGGGCCTCGTCCAGGGGCTTGATCGTCGGCATATCAATGACCCGCAGGCTGATGCCCTCAGCCTGCAGCTGTTCGGCCGCCTTGAGGGCCATTTGGACCATCATGCCGGTGGCGATAACGGTCGCATCGCTGCCGCCCCGCAGGGTGCAACCCTTACCCAGGGCGAAGGAGTAGCCGGGGATCTCGTCCGTGACCGTCTCGACAGCGGGGCGGCCCAGGCGCAGATAAGCGGGGCCGTCATATTCCAGCAGCGCTTCGACTGCCTTCGTCATCTCATACCCGTCGCAGGGGCAGACGACCATCATGCCCGGGACGGCCCGCATCAGGGCGAAGTCCTCGGTGCACTGGTGGGTCGCGCCGTCTTCGCCGACGGAGACACCGCCGTGGGAGCCGACGACCTTGACGTTCAGATGGGGGTAAGCGATGGAGTTGCGTACCTGGTCGTAAGCACGGCCGGTGGCAAAGATCGCGAAGGTGTTCGTAAAGGGCTTGAGGCCGCAGGCAGCCATCCCGGCGGCGATGCCGGTCATGTTGCACTCGGCGATGCCGCAGTCATAGAAGCGGTCCGGATAGGCTGCCTTAAACATCTTCGTCATGGTCGCGTTGGCCAGGTCCGCATCCAGCACGACCAGCTCCGGGTATTTCTCCGCCAGGTCGCAGAGCGCCTGACCGTATGCGTTACGCGTTGCAATTTTGCCTGCCATATTACTTTCCCTCCAGTTGCCGCAGTGTCGCTTCCAATTCCTGTTTTGCCTGCGCAAAGAGCGCATCATCCGGGGCCTTGCCGTGCCAGCCGCACTGGCCCTCCATGTAGGAGACGCCCTTGCCCTTCGTTGTGGCGAGGAGGATCATGGTGGGCTTGCCCTTCGTCTGCCGGGCTTCCGCCAGGGCGGCAAGAATGGCGGCGTAGTCGTGGCCGTTTACCTTGATGACATGCCAGTTAAAGGCGGCAAATTTTGCGTCCAGCGGCTCGGTCGGCATGACTTCTTCGCTGGTGCCGTCGATCTGCAGACCGTTGACGTCGACAAAGGCGCAGAGGTTATCCAGCTTCCACTTGGCGGCGGCCATGGCAGCCTCCCAGATTTGGCCCTCGTCGATCTCACCGTCGCCGCAGATGGCGTAGGTGCGGTATGCTTTGCCCTGGGCCTTGGCGGCCAGCGCCATGCCGACTGCGGTGGACAGCCCCTGGCCCAGAGAGCCGGTGGACATATCCACGCCGGGAATATAGCGCATATCCGGATGCCCGGACATGTGCGAATCAATGGAGCGCAGCTTCTTCAGCTCTGCCGGGTCAAAATAGCCGCGCAGAGCCAGGACCGCGTACAGCGCCGGGGCGCAGTGGCCCTTGGAAAGAACGAAACGATCCCGGTCAGCCCAGTCGGGGCGGGCGGGGTCCAGGTTCATCTCGTTGAAATAGAGGCTCACCAGTGCGTCCATGCACGAGAGCGAGCCGCCGGGGTGACCGGACGAGGCGGTATGTACCGCGTCCACCGCTAAGAGCCGGGCCTTTGTTGCCACAAT
>CAKTTR010000022.1 GCA_934615645.1 uncultured Oscillospiraceae bacterium
GGTCAGGCCCTGCATCATCGCCATGGCGACCAATGCAGAATCCATCACCGGCCGCACCGCCTTCGGCGCGCCGTTGGAGTTGTTAGACAGGCCGCCGGTGGATTTCAGGCCCTCGTCACTGAACATCTTGATGGCCTCCAGGACCTCCATCTGCTTGTCCTGCATGCCCTTGACGACGAGGAACAGCGGGTCGAACCACAGGTCCGTCGCCTCCATACCCAGCTGCAGGCCGCGCTCGAGCATCGTATGGCAGTGGGCCATACGCTCGTCATTGTCCTTGGCGATGCCGTCGGCAGAGCACAGGGCGATGACGATGGCGTCGTTATCCGCCGCCAGGTCGATGTTGGAAATTCTGGAACCGGCGTCGGCAGAGTTGATGATGGGCTTGCCGTTGGACCGGTTGTAGACGCGGATGCCCGCCTCAATGGCCCGCTTGTTGGCCGTATCCAGGGCCAGCGGGACGTTATTGAAATTCTCCTGCAGCAGCTTGACAGCCCAGGTCATCAGCTGTGGACCATTGGACTCGGCAGGGCCGATGTTGACATCCAGATAGGTCGCGCCCGCCTTGATCTGCTCTGCCGCCCGCTTCAGAATGGGCTCCGGATCCATATTGTCCATCGCCTTGTGGATGACCGGGGAGATGCAGTGGATGCGCTCGCCGATGGTGACGAATTTCTTTGAGGCCGGGTCATGATGCCCATAGGTCACGCCCATGTCGACGACCTTGATCTCGGGGATGACGATCTTGTCGAAGTCCACCGGGGCGTCGGCCTTGGCCTCCTGCTTCTCCGTTGCCGCGGCCTTGGCCGCCGCGACAGCTGCCGCCGCCTTCAAATGCTCGCCGTCCTTCAAATAGCGGACCAGCTCGACCGCCTCCCGGGTGCCGACGACGACATTCCAATCCGGCAGCTTATCCTGAATTTCGCCCTTCATGACGGCGACCTTGCCCGGCAGCACCAGGGTCCGGGAGTTGATCTTATTGGCAACGTCAAATTCGTCCATAAACTTTTTGACGGTGCTGGAAGAGAATTTGCCCGCTGCCCAAGCCGTCAGGACAGACATGCCGGAGGCGTCCGTGATCAGCAGGTTGACCGGCACCTTCGACCGCTCCAGCTCGCCGGAGACGAGGAAGTAGGTCAGCGCAAAGTCGACCGTCAGCAGGCACGGCGAATCCGCCGTCGCACCGTTCATCGGGTAGATGCCCGGGGCGACCTTCATGGGCTTCTGCGGGTCGGTATAGATATTCTGGCGCAGGCCGAACAGCGGCAGCGCCTGGGCGTAGGACATCTGCTCCATCACCAGGATGGAGCCGTATTTGACGGTAAACAGCGACGCCAGCGCCGTCTGCAGGTGTGCGTCGCCCCAGGCCAGGCGGGCGATGTTCACGATGGAAGGATAGCCCAGCGTCCGGACGCCGTCCAAAATCGCGCCGCGGCGGGCTTCGACGGCGTTGGCAAACGTTTCCTTGACCGTCTTGCCGGTGACATCGAGGAGCAGGTTCTTGTTGCCCGCCTTCTCCAGCTTTTCGACGGTATCATAAATCTCCGCCAGGCTCTCGCCGCCGACAGCCAGGACGGCCTTGCCGCCGACTGCGGCCTGCATGGCCTCCCAGTTCTGCGCGTTGACACCGTCAATGACGGCCTCGGGGCACGCTGCGACGACAGCCGCCGCGGCGTCCGGGTCCGCCGTCTCGACGATGACGCCCCGGCCGGTGGCCGCTGCCTTCTGGGCAAAGCGCACCAGCTTCTCGGTATCGCGCCCGGCGTCGTGCACAAAGACGAATTCGACATATTCCCGCTCGCCGATGCGCTCGTAATCGACTTTTTCCAGCTGGGCCAGCGCCGCGTCTGCCGCCGCGTCGTCCAGACAGTCGCCCACCTGCACGGCGTAGACATTCCGGTTGACCAGCGTCTTCTCATGCCGGAACAGGACGGTCTCGCCGCCCAGCTTATGGCCCGCCGCCGTGATGGTCTTCATCGGCGGCGCCGTCGCCTCGGACAGCAGCGCGATGGCCTCTTTGGACATATACGGGCACTTCGTAATCGGCAACGCCCCCTGAGCGACCTTCATGCAGAAGGCCATACAGGTCGGCACGCCGCATTCTTTACAGTTTTTCTTCGGAGACAGCTTAAAAATATCCAATCCCTTGACAGCCATAGCTACAACCTCCCCCTCAGACCAATGCGTCGATCATCTTGCCGATGGCGGTGATGGATGCCGGATGCCGCAGGATGACAGCGTCCGACCCGCAAGCCAGACAGGCTGCCGCCGTGGCGACCTCCATGTCGATGCCGCGGTTTTCCGCGTCGCCCCACTCGGGCATCTCCGCTTCGGGCATGACCGATTCCTTCACGCCCCAGGTCTCCGGCGAGATGGGGGTCATGATCGGCATCTGCAGCTGGGCGTCGTTCTGGCCCAGGGCTGCCGCACGGATGCGGTCCAGCGTCGAGGCGACGTATTCAAAGCCGTAGCCTGCCGCCGCGCTGCCCGCCTGCATGACGATGGAGCCGGGGTTGACGCCCAGCTGGGTCATGACGGTATTGAGCTGCTTGGCCAGGTTGATATCCACCGCCGACTCCGCGCCGACCTTCTGGCCATAGGCCAAGGCCGCCGAAGCGCCGACTGCCTTGTAGTTTTCCTCCCGGGCGGAGAGGACCAGAATATTCTTGCCCGCCAGGGCCTCAGAGACCTTGGCAAAGATCTCCGCGTCCTTTTCCACATTCTTGCAGCCCAGGATGACCAGCGGCAGCGCAATGCGGTCTGCCACTTCCTTGCACAGGGCGACGCATTCATCGACCGACTTGTTCGCGCCGTTGGGGTCGGCCCCCTCCAGGTGCAGGGCAATGAACGAAACATGCTCCATCGTCTGGGCCCGCTCGGCCATATCGGCAACGGTGGCGCAGCCTGCGTAGAATTCCTGCAGGCCCGGCTGCGGATACGCCGCCAGACCGAGGTCCGTCACCTCCATGCCGATCTTCGGCGCGTTGGCCGTCTCGGCGTCAAAGGTGTAGAACGGAAGCGTGCTGCCGCCGCCGATGGTCACGGCCTTGTCGCCCGTCCCGATGGTGACTTCGTTGATCTTGGCGTTACTTGTGTGTTTTTTGGGAACGAAAGCCATATTGTTTCCCCCTATTCTAACTCTAAATGTTTAACGATTTGAAAATTTCCCGCAGCGCCTGCTTACTCTTGGCGTCCGCCGCAATATGCGCGCTGGGCTGCCCGGCGCAGTCGGCGTCATAGACCGCCTCGTCCTGGGGCACGACGCCTGCCAGCTCCAGCCCATTGGCCTCGATCTCCTCCAGCACACCGGGGTTCAGCTTCCCCTCCGGCGCCCGGTTGACAATCAAGCGGACCCGCCCCGGCGTCAGATGCAGGTCCTGGGCCAGCTGGGCGATGCGGCCCACGGCCTGGATGCCCCGGCGGGAGCAGTCGGAGACCAGCAGCAGCGTGTCTACATGGGGCAGCGTGCCCCGGGCGATGTACTCCATCCCGGCTTCGTTGTCGATGACGGTATAGCGGTACTGGCCGGTGTATTTTTCCAGCTGGGCCTGCAAAATGCCGTTGACAAAGCAGTAGCAGCCCTTGCCCTGGGTCCGGCCCATGACGAGCATGTCAAAGTCGTCCTCCTCCGCCAGCGCTTCGCTGAAGCGGAATTCGGCGTACTCCGCCTTTGTCATGCCGCCGGGGATAACGTCCCCTCGCTTTTCCGCCTGGGCCATATCCTCCCGGATCTCGCCCAGGGTCGTCCCCGCTTCGACGCCCAGGACCTCATTGAGGTTGGAGTTGGCGTCTGCGTCCACGACGAGAACGGGCGTCTTGCGCTGGCTGACCAGATAGTCGACCAGCATCCCGCAGATCGTCGTCTTTCCCACACCGCCTTTTCCGGCGATGGCAATCGTTTGTGTCATAGCTTGTGCTCCTTGCGCCGGGCCGCGCCTGGCATTTTTTACAGATCGACGATGCCGGACTCCTTGACCAGCCGCGTCACATCCTCATATTTATTCAGCGCATACAGATGGATGCCGTCAATACCGCAGGCTCTGTATTCGTCGATGAGGCCGATGGTGTATTCCATACCGGCCTCCTTGAAGTCCGCCTTCTTCTGGGCGATGGACTCCTCCGACTCGTTCGGGGCGAAGGGGTTCGGGAAGATCCAGTGCTTGGAGATGAGCTCCGTCAGGGCTCTGGGCATGACGCAGCCGTTGCGGCTCAGCGCCATATTGATCGTCGCGCCCATATCCAGGACCGGCATGATGCCCACATCCACCGGCAGCCAGACACCCGCGTTGCGGATGGCCTCGAGCCAGTAGCGGAACTGGTCCATATCCCAGCACAGCTGGGTCATAATATAATCCGCGCCTTCGTCCTGCTTCTGCTTCAGGAAGGAGATATCCGCCTCCAGGCTCCGACAGGCGATGTGCCCCTCCGGGGAGCCCGCCACGGCGATACAGAATTTGTCGCCAAACTCCTGGCGGACGAATTTGACCAGCTCCGTCGCGTAGTGCAGGTCGCCGCCGGTGCCCGTCCAGCCATAGGGCAGGTCGCCCCGCAGGGCCAGCATATGGTCAATGCCGTGGTCCAGATACTTCTGCAGCTGCTCCTTGATGCCCTCACGGGTATTGCCGATGCAGGTGAAATGCGTCACGGGCGTGCATTTGCCGTCGGCCTTGATCTTGGAAAGTACATCCAGATTCCGCCCGACGTTCGTGCCGCCCGCGCCATAAGTGCAAGAGATATAATCCGGGTGCAGTGCATACAGATGATCCAGCACGCCGTTCTCTCCACAAAGCTTTTCCATGCCCCGGTCCGTCTTCGGCGGGAACACTTCAAAAGAAAACGCCGCCCGTTTTTCCATGATCTCAGAAACCTTCATGCTAAACGCCTCCTAAATAATATACAATGGGATAATTGATCATTGCACTTTGCATATCGAAAAAATCTTATCGGTATATTTTGATCGTATCACAATCACACGCGAATTGCAACCTAAATAACTTTTCGTTTTGCTCAATTATTTTTATCCCCGGTATACTGCCGGAGCGCGCCGGTTCCTGCCCAGCGCGGCGTTATTGCAGCGGCTCGGTCCGCTCCTTGACGACGGCGTAGCCGTCCACCAGCGATGCCATGACCAGCTCCCCCTGCAGGGCCATCTGGCGGTCCAGCAGGTCGGTCAGAACGACCATGCCGTCATGACAGGCGATCTCTTTGACATTTTTCATCAGGATGTTCTGCTCTGTCACCGCATCCCGATAGATCGTGGAAAGGCACATACTTACGACCTCCTTTTCCTTTCTTTTTACGCCTGCAGTGCCGCCAGCGCTTCTTCCAGCTTGCGATTGCCGCGTTCAAAATCCGCCACCGCCTGCAAGACCGTCTCGGAGACCGGCTGCTTGCCTGCCTCGACCAGCTGCTGGGCCAGGCCCGCCAGCTCCTTGGCGTGGGCTTCGTTGTGGTGCACCATATAGTGCATCAGCGCCGTCAGCTCCTCCTGGGGCGTCGCGCCGTGGTCATGAGCATGGCTATGGGTATGTTCGTGCATTTCCCTGCACCTCGATTCCTTCTTTATTTTTGGCCCCATTATACCGCACACGTTGGGACTTGTCAAATAGCTACTAATCCGGTAGGCACATTTGTTGATCCCGCCGTTTTTTCCGTTTTCCGCTTGCAAGCGGGCGCTTTTGCTGGTATGATAGCAGTAAACGGCCATACCGCGGCCGTTTCTCGTCAAAAGCAGCCAATTCTCCGCGAAAGGAGCCCGCCCATGGAGCATTCTCACAGCACCCCAGCGCACCACGAGCATACCGATCATCCAGACCATCCAGATCATCACGAGCACCACGAGCACGGCGCATCCCACGGCCCGCATGGGCACGTACACGAGAACCAGAAGGCCGTCGTCAACCGGCTGGCCCGGGCCATCGGGCATTTGGAAAAGGTCAAGCGCATGGTCGAATCCGGCGTTGACTGCGCCGAGGTCCTCATCCAGCTGGCCGCCGTCCGCAGCGCCATCGACAACACTGGAAAAATCATCCTGCAGGACCACCTGCGCCACTGCATCGTCGACGCCGTCGAACGCGATGACCGCCAGGCCATCGACGACCTCTGCAACGCCATTGATAAATATATGAAATAACCCTATTTTTAAAGGAGGCCCCTTTATGCATCCACGTGCCAAACAGCTGCGGCAGATCGCCCGCGGCAATCAAAACAAACACTTCTGGTGGGCCGTGCTCATCACCCTGCTCGCCGTACTTTTGGCGGGCGACCTCGCATCCGGTATAAACCTGAGCGTCAACTTGGGAGATACCCTGAGAAAAACTTCCATCAACCTCTACACCAGCGTCTATGTGATGGATGACGCTCTGTTCGGCCCTCACGATCTGTCCTCGAACCCGCTGCTCTCCGCCCTGGCCAGCTTGAGCACCCTGCTGGGCCTGGCCTCCATGGTCATCGGCGGCGCGGTCCATTGGGGCTTTGCCCGGTACCTCCTGCAGACGCATGACGCCGACTGCAAGCGCCCCTGCGCCACGCTGTTTTCCGGCTTTTCCTACTTCGGCAAGCTCCTCGGCCTGTACTGGCTGCTGGCGCTGAAGGTTTTCCTCTGGGCGCTCATCCCCATCGGCGTCATGGTGCTGGGCATGGTCCTCATCGGCCTTCTTGCCGTCGCCGGTATGGGGTGGTTCTCCCTGGCGTTTCTTCCCCTCGTCGTGGTGGCCATGCTGGCCGCCAGCATCCCAGCCATCTGCGCAAAATATCGCTACAGCATGTCCTACTATCTCATGGTCGAAAACCCGGACCTCGGCGTCAGCGAGTGCATCCAGTGCTCCATCAACCTGATGCGCGGGCATAAAAACCGCCTGTTCTGCCTGGACATTAGCTTCATCGGCTGGTATCTGCTCAGCGGCCTGACCTGCGGCATCCTCGCGGTGCTGTACGTGCTGCCGTACCACGCCTTTGCCCGCACGGCGTTCTACCGCGACCTTGTCCCGGCCCAGCCGGTGAGCAAGCTCTGGCGCGACGCCGCCCCGGCTCCGCAGCCCGGCCCCCAGTCCTCTGCCGCCTGGCAGCAGAGCGCTCCGCAGCAGCAAGCCCCGCAGCAGAGCGCAGGCTTTGCCCCCCTTGCCCCCGCGCCGCAGCAGCCTGTCGAACCGGACGCCGTGCCCACACAGCAGCCGGAGCAGCCCACGCAAGCGCCGCAGGAATCTGCCCAGGCACCGCAAACGCCCGAACAGCCGCAGCAGTCTGCGCAGCCGTCTGACCAGGCGCCGCAAATTTAACGCATCGAACGCAACTTTCCCGCCTGTGCTGGCCCACAGGCGGGAATTTTTTTCAAAAAAACGCAAAAATTCTCTTGCTATTTGCGAAAAAAAGACTACAATAAGGCTATCCAATATCGCAGGGAGTAGGAATAAGCGCGTTAAGTACCGGTCGGATGGGAGGTTGCCGCCGGGCGAAGGAGAGGTTTCTCCGCGGTGCTGTTTCCGCAACCGCCAGGCGAAGCCCCGCAGGGTCGGGGGATATTGGATAAGTGCATACCGTAACCTCCTCCCACATTCGATTTAGGAGGAATTTTTTATGTCCAAAAACAGCTCTGCCCGTACGTTGACTGCACCGGTGTCCCAGGCTTGGGGGGCGCGGAATTTGGCTTACTGCGCCCTTCTGGCGGCGCTCAGTATCGTCTTTGCCCGCCTCATCATCCCCATGCCCAATGAGACGACCCGCTTTTCCATCGAAGCCGTGCCCATCTTCCTGGCCGGGCTGTTTTTCGGCCCGGTGGCAGGCGGCCTGGTCGGCTTCAGCGCCGATCTGATCGGCTGCCTGTTCTCCGGCTACGGCTATAATCCCATCTTCTGTGTCCCGCCGATCCTCTACGGCGTGACGGCAGGGCTGTTCCAGGGCTATCTCATCAAAAAGCGCACCCTGCCCCGGCTGGCGCTTTCGTTCCTGCCCGCGATCGTCCTCGGCTCGATCCTCTACCAGAGCGCATCGCTGACGCTGATCTATGCCGCGCCGGACGCGCGAAACGCCTTCTTCCTACTGAAGCTGGCCACCCGGGGCATCCAATTTGCCATCACCTGGGTCATCGACGTGCTGCTGGTGCATCTGCTCTTCCAGTGCAAGCTGTTTGACCGCGCCGGGCTCTGGCCGCCGAAACGCGCCAAGGCCGCCGTCAAGGCGGAGAAAGGAACCGAAGCATCATGAACGCACAGGAAGCCATCGCTTATATCCACTCCGTCAGCTGGAAGGGCAGCGTTCCCGGCCTGGGCCGCACCCGCGCGCTGCTGGAAAAAATGGGCAACCCGGAGCGCAAGCTGCAATTCATCCACATCGCCGGGACGAACGGCAAGGGCTCGACGGCAGCCATGCTCGCCAGCGTCCTGCGCGCCGCAGGCTACCGGACGGGCCTGTTCACCTCGCCTTACATCACCCGCTTTGAAGAGCGGATGCAGGTAGACGGGCAGGAGATCCTGCCGGAAGAGCTGGCCGAGATCACCGCCTGGATCCGCCCTCTGGCAGAAAGCTGCCCGGAAGCGCCGACGGAGTTTGAGCTCGTCACCTGCGTAGCGCTGGAATTTTTCGCCCGGCGGCAGTGCGATATCGTCGTGCTGGAGGCCGGGATGGGCGGCGCGCTGGATTCGACCAACGTCATCCCCTGCCCCGCCTGCGCCGTCATCTGCAACATCGGCCTGGATCACACCCAGTTCCTCGGCGATACGCTGGAGGCCATCACCGAGACAAAGGCTGGCATTTTTAAGCAGGGCGGCACCTGCGTGACCTACCCGGCCTCCCCCAGCGTCGAAGCCGTCTTCGCCGCCGCAGCCCAGGCCCGGCAGCTGGACTGGCACCCGGTCCGCTTCGACTCCCTGTGCAGCATCCGGCACGACCTTTCCGGCCAGCGCTTTGATTTCGGGCGGCACAAGAACCTACAGCTCCCCCTGCTGGGGCAGATGCAGCTGCATAACGCCGCCGTCGCCCTGACGGTCTTGGACTGTCTGCAGCAAAAGGGCTGGCGAAAAATCACGGAGGAGGCCATCCACCGCGGCATCGCCGAGGTCTCCTGGCCCGGTCGCTTTGAGCTGCTGCGCCGCAATCCCCTGTTCCTGGTCGACGGCGGGCACAATCCCCAGTGTATGCAGGCGCTGGTGGAGAACCTGCAGCGCTACCTGCCCAGCCGCCAGCTCGTCGCCCTCACCGGCGTCATGGCCGATAAGGATTACACCGCTATGTACGACCAGATCGCCCCCTACTGCGCCCGTTTCATCGCCGTCACGCCGGATAACCCCCGGGCCATGGCAGCAGGCGACCTGGCAAAGGTCCTCGCCCGGTACGGCAAACCGGTGGAGACAGCGGAGCGCGTCGAGGACGGCGTGCAGCGGGCCATCGCCCTGGCCGGCCCCGACGGCGCCTGCCTCGCCTTCGGCTCCCTCTACATGGTCGGCACCATCCGCAACGCAGTAAGCGTGTCAAAAAAGAATTTTTGACACGCTTCAAACGAGACCCGCTACGCTGGGCTCTCGTTTGAGGGGATTGCACCCTGCTGCGCGCATAATTTCCGCGCTTTCAGCGCAGAAATTCCACACTTGCAGGGCGAGAAGTATTTTCCCCGACGTACACGCCGCCGGAGAAAATGATTTTGATCTTATTTGCGCCGTGCGCGGCGCAAACTCTGCGAGGCTTATTTTGACGCTCAAACGCCGCCCGGCTCTGTTCTACAGGGCCGGGCGGCGTGCTGTTATTTTATTCTTTATGATTAAGCGGGCAGTGACTCTTACCGTCACCTATGATTGGCGTCAGGTGGTTCTCCCGCATCATCTGCACCAGGTCGTCAAACCGGCGCATGATATAGCCATAGCTGCTTTTGCAATGGGGCAGCGTACAGTCTGTACAGTTTTTGATGCCGTTTTCCGTATAAGTGAATTTGCCGCCGCATTGGTCCCCCAGGGCATAGAGCGGACAGTAGCAGAATAGACAGTTGAATTCTTCCGCCGCCACGCCTTCGTGGCAGGGGAAAAATTCGCAGGCCCGGTTCTGGAAGAAGCTATAGTGCTTCCCCTCCCAATTGGCCTTGGCAAACGGCACGGGGACATAACGCAGCGCCGGCTCCAGCTGAATCAGATATCCGCAGGCATTTTTCGGCTGCCAGGTGTAGCGATTTTTGGGCTCATCCGGGAACAGATGTGCCATGATCGCCGCAATTACCCCACCATGACAGATGATGCACACCCGCTCATCCCGCTCTAAAACCCGCTCCAGCGCAGCGAGTACCCGCGCCTTCATCTGCACGCTGCTCTCCCCGCCAGGGCAAACGTTCTCCTCGTTATCGCCGCTGAGCCAAGCCTGGTACTCGGCCTCGTCCTTCATCTCCTCATAGGTTCTGTTTTCAAAGATACCAAAGTTTATCTCCCGGAACCCAGGTTCGACGGTATGCGCCACGTCTCCGTAAAGAGCCTGCAGTGTCTGCTCCGTGCGGCGAAAGCCGCTGGTATAAACGGCAAAACCGGATAGGCTCGGGTAGCGGTACTGTGCCTTCTGCGTCGCCAGATCTGCCCGCCCTGCGTCGGATAGGGGGCTGTCCGTCCACCCGCAGTATTTTCTCTGTTCGTTGGCCACGGTCCTCCCGTGGCGGAGTAAAAGTAATTGTTTCATTTCAGCACCTGCGGCAATCCATACCAGATCCGAATGACCCGCTTGGCATGCTGCGCCAGCATCCGCATCATCCGGCCATTTTCCTCTCGCCAGGCCCGCTCCGTCGCGTCAATGGGGACGACGCCACAGGAGATATCCCGGACGATCAAAATGCAATCCTCCCACTGGGCCGCGCAGGCCTCCAAGGCCGCGGCGGCATCCCGCTTTTGCTCAGCGCAGGCCAGGCTGAATCGTTCCAGCCCCGCCACGCAGCCCGTCCGGAACGACGGCAGGCCGCTCCCGCACTGCTCGATCTCTCCCGCGCCGAGATGGGCCTTGGCATAGTCCTGCTTGCCCATATAAGCGCCGCCAAAAACTAGCGTCATCGTATTCCTCCCAGCCAAATCAGAACCGCCAGCGCCAAAACGCCGCCCAGTTCGCCGCGCGTAATGGCAAAGCCGGAGATATCCCCCGACATGCCGCCCAACTGCTTCACCCCGAAGCGCACATTCAAAAGCGCCACCGCCGCCGCCACCGCAACGCTGAAGCCCGCAAGCCCAAACAGCACCACCGGCAGCAGCATACTGACCGCCAGCGTCACAAACAGCGCCGTATAATGGCCCTTGTGATAGAGACTTTCCTTCCCCGCATACTGGCTCGTCTGCATCGGCTCCATCGTCGCCACAGCCAGGGCCGTGATGCACCGGGGGGCCACCGGCAGGAAAACCAGCAGCCACGGCTCCGCCGTCGCCTCCGTCATCGCCCCGGCAAAGACCAGCAGGTACAGCGCCAGATGGACGACGGCAAAGGCCCCGCAGTGGGAATCCTTCAAAATTTTCTTCCGCGTCTCCAGATCCCGGCGGGAATAGATGGCGTCGCAGCAATCCATAAACCCGTCCAGGTGGATAAACCCCGTCAGCAGCAGCGGCAGCGCCGTCAGCAGTGCCCCTGCCAGGACGCCGGAAAAGCCGATACGCCGCAGCAGCCAGCAGGCAACTGCCCAGATCGCGCCGATGATCGCGCCGACCCAGGGAAAGCACACCAGCATCCGCGCCCGCAGCTGCTCATCCCAGCGCCTTACCGGAAACGGGATGGCACAGAACATGCCAAAGGCCATGGAAAAAGCCGTGATCCAACCCATATTACAGCGCTCCTTTCCAGCAGATCGGGAAATCCGCCGTGACCTCCACGGCCACGTCGCAGGCCGCCGCGGCCCGGCGGCAGATCAGCCCCAGGCCCGCACAATAGCCCTGCGTCCAGGCGTCAAAGCGCCGGGCGTCGGAATAAAGATCATCCGAGACGATGACGAGCTTCTGGCAGCGGGCGCAGAGCGTCTCAATATCCCGCGCCAGCTGCTCGGGGGCGTCTTTGCAGAAGCTGCCGTCCTTTGTGAACATCACATTTGTCAGCAGCGCCGTGACCGAGTCCAGCAGGAAGCTCCCCGCCGGGTCGCAGCCCTGCAGGCCGTCCAGGAGCGATGTGCCGCATTCGACGGTCGTAAAGCCCCAGCCCGCCCGCTCCTGCAGATGGCGGCGGATGCGGGCGTGGTCCTCCTCGTCCCGGGGGATCATTGTCGCGATATAATAGAGCGGGCCACCGGCGGCCATATCCCGCGCCAGGCGCTGGCCCAGCATGGATTTCCCGCTCTTCGAGCCGCCGGAGAGAAAGTACCTCACGGGGCCTCCCGGTCGACGGTGAAGGAGTCGTTGGCGCGGATCTCGTCGAGATAGCCGTCGTCAATGGCGCCCTCGGCAAAGGTCGCCATCTCGTTGATGATCGCGCAGGCCGCGTCCATGACCCGGAAGGCGACGGTGCAGCCGCTGCCCTCCCCCAGGCGCATGCCCAGAACGAGCCACGGCTCCAGCCCCAGCTCCTGCACCGCCAGCTGATAGCCGATCTCATAGGATTCGTGGGACGCGAAGAAATAATCCCGCGCCGCGCCGCACAGCCGCGCCGCACACAGGGCGGCGACGACAGAGATAAACCCATCGATGACCACCGGCACCCGGTTCTTCGCGCAGCCCAAAAAGACGCCGCACATGGCGCACAGGTCAAAGCCGCCGACCTTCTGCAGCACATCCACCGGGTCCGCCGCGTTGGGCTGGTGCTTTTCCAGCGCCTCGGCGATGACCTGCTTTTTCCGGCGGAAGCCCTCGTCATTCACGCCGCCGCCGCGCCCGGTGACATCCGCCACCGCTGCGCCCGTCAGCGCGCACAGGACGGCAGACGATGTCGTCGTATTGCCGATGCCCATCTCGCCGACGCCGACGGCCGTGACCTGGTCCGCCGCCGCCTGGTCCGCCAGCTCGATGCCCACCAGGATCGCCTGCAGCGCCTGCTGGCGCGTCATCGCAGGCTCTACGTAAAGGTCCCGCGTGCCCATGGCGATCTTCCGGTCCAGGACCTTCGGGTCCCGGATGACGGCGTTCACGCCCGTGTCCACGACGACGACCTCGTCGCCAAAATGCTTCGCCAGGCACGAGGCCCCGGTCTTGCCCCGGGTCAGGTTCAGCGTCTGCGCCAGCGTCACCGACTGGGGCGCGCAGGCCACGCCCTCGGCCACGACGCCATTGTCCGCGCACAGGACGATGATCCGGCACCGGTCCATTTTGTTATGGACCCGCCCCGTCATCCCCGCCAGGCGGATGGAGATATCCTCCAGCTTGCCCAGGGAACCGGGGGGCTTGGCCAGCTGCGCCTGGCGCTGCCGGGCCTCCTCCATGGCGGCCGCGTCCGCCGGTTTGATGCCCGCCAGGCACTGGGCCAGCGCGCCCTCCAGTTCGGGGACGGTTTTTGTGATTGTCATCATAGATAGCCTTCTTTCTCCAGCCATTGCATGGAATCGCTGCAGTTCATATTTTCGATCGTCATGGTCGCGTCGGGGGCGTTTTCATTCAGCCAGTCCAGCGTCTCGGCCATGGGGATGACGCCCTCGCCCAGGGGGCTGTGCAGGTCCCACTTGCCGTCGTTGTTGTGCAGATGCACATGGCGCAGGTAGGGCCGGAACACTTCGAGCCATTGGGGGAGCGTCGCCTCGCCCCGGGCGCAGTTGGCGTGCCCGATATCCAGGCACAGCCGCAGCCGCGGGTCATCGACCTTCCGGATGACCCGGACCATGGAATCCGGCGCCGGGTCCATCACATTTTCCAGCAGGATCTCCGTCCCCTCCGGCAGCTGCGGCAGCAGCTCCCGCCAGAATTTGACGCTCTCTTCCTCATACCAGTGGGGAAAATAGACCTGCGGGATAAACCCCGAGTGCAGGACAACGCGCTGCGTCCCATACCGGGCCGCCAGCTGCACCGCCTGCAAATACCGCTCCATGCTCACCTGCCGCACCTTCGGGTCGATGCTGCAGGGTGAGAGCTCTGCAAAGGGCCCGTGGAACACGAACCGGTCGGCGGACTTCATTTTGATCCGCACATTGCTATCAAAAATCGGGAACAGCTCCCCGTCCATATTCATCGCCGCGCAAAATTCCGCGATCTCCAGGCCGACGCCATAGGCCGCCGCCTGCTCATAATCGTCATCCGCTATGGTGGAAAGGTACAACTTGTCGCGAATCGACTTCAATCAGATCCCTGCTTTCTGTCTTTGCATCGCCGCCGCAGCGGCTTTTTTTATTTTATCACGGATCGTGGGAAAAGAAAATACATTTTTCTCCCCGTCCCGGCTTCAAAAGATCGCCCGGGCCGCCTGCAAGATTCGCTCGATCTCGGCGTCCGTATGCGCCGCCGAGAGGAACATCGCCTCAAACTGGCTGGGCGCGGCATAAATGCCCCGGGCCAGCAGCCCCCGGTACCACTGGGCAAACCGCGCGGTATCGGCCTGCTTCGCCTGGGCGAACCCGGTGACAGGCGTCTGCGTGAAAAACACCGTCAGCACTGAGCCGACCCGGTTCACCTGGACCGGCACGCGCCGCAGCGCGTCCCGCAGCCCCGCCTCCAGCAGCGCGCCCCGGCGCTCCAGCGCGTCATAAACTTCCGGCGTGCGCGCCAGGATCTGCAGCTGCGCCAGCCCCGCCGCCATGGCCACGGGGTTGCCGGAGAGCGTCCCCGCCTGGTAGACAGGGCCCAGGGGCGCGACCTGCTCCAAAAGCGCCCGGCTGCCGCCGTAGGCCCCCACCGGCATCCCGCCGCCGATAATTTTTCCATAGGTGACGAGGTCCGCCCGGACGTCGTAATACGCCTGCGCCCCGCCGGGGGCCAGCCGGAAGCCGGTGATGACCTCGTCGAAGATCAGCAGCGTCCCCGTCTCATCGCACAGCGCCCGCAGCCCCTGCAAAAAACCCGGCTGCGGGGGAACGACCCCCATATTCGCCGCCACCGGCTCGACGATGATGGCCGCGACCTGCCCCGGGTTTGCGTCCAGCAACCGCCGCACGCTGGCAAGGTCGTTATACTCCGCCGTCAGCGTGTCGCCCGCCAGCTCTGCCGGGACCCCGGCGGAGTCCGGCGCGCCGCCGGTCAGCGCACCGGAACCGGCCTTGACCAGCATCGCGTCGCAGTGGCCGTGATAGCACCCGGCAAATTTGATGAGCTTGCTGCGCCCCGTCGCCCCCCGTGCCAGGCGCAGGGCGGACATGACGGCCTCCGTGCCCGAATTGACCATCCGGACCATCTCGATGCCCGTCATCCGGCAGACCAGCTCCGCCAGCTCGACCTCGGCCTCCGTATTCGCGCCGAAGCTCAAGCCCCGCCGCGCCGCCGCCAGGACAGCTTCTTCGACAGCCGGGTGGCAGTGGCCCAGGATCAGCGGACCCCAGGAGCAGACAAGATCAAGATATTCGTTCCCGTCCACATCCCAGACGCGACTTCCCTTGCCCCGCGCCAAAAACCGGGGCTCGGCCCCCACCGCGCGACAGGCCCGCACCGGCGAGTTGACGCCGCCGGGCATGACACGCTGCGCCGCCGCAAACAACTGCTCGGACCGCGTCATCTTACCCCAGCTCCCCTCTTTGCATGGCCTGGGCCAGCTCCTTGGCGTAATAGGTGATCAAAATATCCGCCCCCGCCCGGTAGACGGACAGGGCGCTCTCGCACATGACCCGGTGCTCATCGATCAGCCCCGCCTGCCCGGCGGCCTTGATCATCGCGTACTCCCCGCTGACAGAATAGGCCGCCAGCGGCAGGTCAAAGGCGTCGGCACATTCGCGGATGATATCGAGATAGCTCATCGCGGGCTTGACCATCAGAATATCCGCCCCCTCGCGGGCGTCCAGGGCGCACTCCTTCCGGGCCTCCTTGCGGTTGTGGGGGTCCATCTGGTAGCCCCGGCGGTCACCGAAGGCCGGAGCAGACCCGGCCGCCTCCCGGAACGGGCCGTAAAACGCGGAGGCGTATTTCGCGGAGTAGGCCATGATCGGCGTCGAGACAAAGCCGTTTTCATCCAGCGCCGCCCGGATGGCGGCGACACGGCCGTCCATCATATCCGACGGCGCGACCATATCCGCCCCCGCCCGGGCGTGGGAGACCGCCGTCTTGGCCAGGACCTCCAGGGTCTTGTCGTTGTCCACCGTATGGCCCTGCAAAATGCCGCAGTGGCCGTGGTCCGTATATTCGCACAGGCAGACGTCGGTGATGACATAGCAGTCCGGCCAGGCCGCCTTGATGGCCCGGATGCCCTGCTGGACGACGCCGTTTTCGTCCCAGGCCGCCGAGCCGCAAGCGTCTTTTCGCGCCGGGATGCCGAAGAGCAGCACCCGGCTGACCCCCGCCGCCCGGCAGTCCACGATCGCTTCGCAGACCCGGTCCGGGGAATAGCGGTACTGCCCGTCGAGAGATTCGATGGGTTCTTTGATATGCTCCCCCTCGATGAGAAACAGCGGATAGACCAGGCTGTCCGGGGAGACTCTGGTTTCCCGCACCATGCGGCGCAGGCTCTCGCAGGTGCGCAGCCTGCGGGGACGGATGGTTAGATCCATAGCATTCACACTTCCTTGATGCATTCGAGTAAAGATTCGATGGTCGCTTCCTTAGCGATGGCGACGGCAATGCCGTATTTTTTCGCCTCCGCCGCCGTCTGCGCGCCGATGCAGCAGCCCAAAACCTGGGCAAACGACGCCCCAGGCAGGCTCCGGACAAACCCCCGGACCGTCGACGCGCTGGTAAATGTCACCAAAACCGGCCGCTCCAGCAGAGCCCGGACCGGCGCCGGGTCCGGCGTCTCATAGACCGTGTCATAGCACGGGACATCGGCAAAGGGGATGCCGCAAGCCTGCAGCAGGTCCGGCAGCGCGTCACTCCCCCGGCTGGCCCGGCACAAGAGTACCGGCCCCGTCACATCCCGCATCGCCTGGGCAAGGTGCTGGGAGTCATAGCGTTCCGGGACGAGATCCGCCCGCAGGCCGAAGCGCGCCAGCGCCTGGGCCGTCTTCGGCCCGATGGCCGCCAGGCGCAGCCCCGCCAGAGCTCTGGCGTCCCGCCCGGTCTTTTGCAGCCGGGCAAAGAATATCTCCGGCCCCGCCGGGCTGGTAAAGACGAGCCAACGGTAGCGCTCCAGCGCTTCGATCGCCGCGTCCAGCGCCGGGTTCTCCTGCCGGGGGACCGTCCGGATGCACGGGTACTCTGTCACGCTGGCCCCCAGCTGGCGCAGCCGCGCTGCAAGCGGGGCGCTGCGGTCCCGGGGCCGGGTGACGATGATCTCCCGCCCTTTTAGCGGCAGCCGGTCAAACCAGTCCAGCTGGTCCGATAACCCGCAAACTGCGCCGACGATCAGGGTTGCCGGGCTTTTGACCCCGGCCTCCCGCGCCGCGTCCGGCAGCGCCTTTAAATGGGAGACCAGCTTTCGCTGCTGCGGCATGGTCCCCTGTTCGATCACAGCGGCAGGCGTCGCCGGGTCCATCCCCGCATCCAGCAGGCCGCCGCAAATTTGCGGCAGGGACGCGACGCTCATTAAAAATACCAGCGTCCCGCCTGCCCGGCGCAGGGCGTCAAAGTCCAGCGCCAGGGACGCGCCCGCCTTGGCGTGGCCAGTGATGATCTGTACCGACGACGCCAGCGCCCGGTGCGTCACCGGGATGCCCGCGTAGGCCGGGACAGCCAGCGCCGACGTCACCCCCGGCACGACCTGGAACGGCACCCCGGCCTCCGCCAGCCCCGCCAGCTCCTCGCCGCCGCGGCCGAACAAAAACGGGTCGCCCCCCTTGAGCCGCACGACGCGCTTGCCCGCCTGCGCCTGCTCTAGTAAAATTTCATTGATCCGCGCCTGCGGCACCGGGTGGCAGCCGGATTCCTTGCCGACGTCGATCTTCTCCGCCTCCGGCGGGATCTGCTGCAAAATTTCCGGGCTCACCAGCCGGTCAAAGACGACGACCTCGGCGCGCCGTAGGGCCTGCTCGCCCTTTATCGTCAGCAGCCCCGGGTCGCCGGGCCCCGCGCCCACTAAGGTCACACTGCCCATCATCCCCGCGCCGCCTCCTTTCGCAGCTGCTCTGCCAGGCGCACGCCCAGGGCCGCCGCCTCTTCCTTTTTCCCCCGCAGCGCGCCCTTGCGGGAAATTCGCCCATCCGGGCTGACATAGAGACCGGTCAAAAGTAAGTCCTCTCCCTCTGTCACGGCGTAGGCTGCCACCGGCGACGTGCAGCCGCCGTCAAGCGTTCGGACGAAGGCCCGCTCTGCCGCGGCGCAGCAGGCGGCGTCCGCGTCATGCACCTGGGCCAGGCACGCGCAGTCGACACCGCGCCGGGTCTGCACAGCCAAAATGCCCTGCCCCGCCGCCGGGAGCATCTCGTCAATTGAAAAATGCCGGCTGATGCGCGCCGTCAGCCCCAGCCGCTGCAAGCCCGCCGCGGCTAGGACCAGGGCGGAATACGCCCCCTCGTCCAGCTTCCGCAGCCGGGTTAGGACATTGCCCCGGACCGGCGCGATCTCCATGCCAGGGTAGAGCACGTGCAGCTGCAGCTGCCGCCGCCGGGACGAGCAGCCGATGGGCTTTGCTGGGTCCAGCGCCGCCGCGCCCGCAGGCAGGACCAGGACATCCCGGGGGTCCGCCCGCTGGGAAAAAGCCGCCAGCGGCAGGTCCTCCGGCACGTCCAGGGGCAGGTCCTTGAGGGAGTGGACGGTGAAATCCACCCGCCCATCCCGCAGCGCCTGGTCCAGCTCCTTGACAAACAGGCCCTTGCCGCCGATCTCGTCGAGGGGCTTGTGCAGGATGCGGTCGCCGGTGGTCTTCATCGTCACCAATTCTGTCTCCGCCGCCGGGGCCGCGGCGGCGATGCCCCGCAAAATGATTTCGCTTTGCAGCACCGCAAGCTGACTGACGCGGCTGCCGACCTTGATCTTCATTCCAGCTCCTCCAATACCGCGCGGACCGCCCGGGCGGCCTGGGCCGTCTTGTGATGGTCCTTCCCCGTGGAGACGACCCCGGCCACCAGGTCCTGCCCGGTGCAGATCGCCGGGAAGTAAAACGTGCACTCCGCCTCGCAGTCCGCCACGGAGACAGGGATGCCCGCCCGGCGGGCGTCTAAGCCCACCTGACGGTTCACCGCCCGGTCGTCCGTCGCGGCGATGGCCAGCAGCGCTCCGTCCAGGTCCCCCGGCGCGTAGGGCCGCTGCAGCCACGTCAGGCCGTCCGGCCGCGCTTTCAGCGTCGGCGCAATGACGACGATCCGCGCGCCAAAGCGCCGCAGCGTCCCGATGCGCCGGGCAGCGATCGTCCCGCCGCCGACGATGACGACGGTCTTGCCCGTCAAGTCCAAAAACAGTGGAAAGCGCAGCGGCCGGTCCAGGGCCGCCTGATGCCGCTGCCACTGCAGATACTTCAATAATTCCTCCTGCACGATGCGCCGCATGGCGGCAAGCTCCCCGGGGCTGCCGGGGCCGCCCTCGCCCAGCGCATCTGCATCAAAGCATCGCAGGCGCGCGGCGCAGGCCGGTTCAATATCCCGGGGCACCGCCAGATCGATCGCCACCTTGGGCGGCTGCCGAACTGCCTGCAGCTGCGCCAGCGTCAGCGTATAATGCGGGCTCGCCGTCGCGGAGACGACGGCGTCCAGCCCCTCCAGCGCGGCAACGCGCGCTGCATACGGCACCGTCCCGCACCCAGCGGGGACGATGGTCTCGCCGTGCCGGTACGTCCGCAGCGTCACCTGGACCTGGGCCCCGGCCTCTTGCAGCAGCGATGCCGCCAGGCGGCCCATCTGCCCATTGCCGATGACGAGGATGCGTTTATCCCGCAGCCCCCCCAGCTCCCGCGCCAGGACCTCCCGGCAGCGCGTCCCCATGGACGGCACGCCCCGGGCGATCGAAACCTCCGTCCTGGCCCGCTTGCCCGCCGTCACGGCCCGGCGAAACAGCGCCGCCAGGGCCGCATCCGCCGTCCCCGCCGCCTGGGCAAGCTCCATCGCCTGGCGGACTTGGGTGATGATCTGATTCTCCCCCAAGATCTGCGAGTGCAGGCCGCAGGCGACCTCCAGCAGATGCCGGGCGGCATCGTCCCCCTCCTGCGTCACAACATACGGGGCAAACGGCCCCGCTGCCACACCAGCAGCCTGGCAAAGGAGCTGGAACGGTTCTTGGGCCGCGCCTGTCAGATAAAGCTCCGTCCGGTTGCAGGTTGAAAGCAGTACGCAGCCGTCGACCCCCGGCGCCTGCGCGATGGCGCGCAGCAGCTGCGAGGTCTGCTCTTTGGAAAAGGCCAGCTGCTCCCGCAGCGCAATGGGCGCGCGGTGGCAGTCTAGGCCTGATCGCACAAGGCGCATGGCACGCCCCTCCCTTCTTTCATCCCGCGCCGGAAACGGCGCGCTAGCGAGCGATCGTCTCGCCTAAAATCTCATAAATCTTCGCAAGGTCCAGCGACTGGCGGACGCCGTCTGCCAGCAGGTCATACTGCCGCGCCTTATAAGCCGCCCAATCCTCGACGCCCTGGGCCGGGTCCAGCCCCTTGGCCCGCAGCAGGCAGGAGCAAAATGCCTGGGAGAATGCGCCCTCATCAAAGATGCCGTGGCAGTAGCTGCCCCAGACATTGCCGCTTGCCATGCCGTCCAGCTTCTCCTGCCCTTGCGACTCCAGGACCGCCAGGTTCGTCTGGCCGGAGGTCCTGCCCATGTGAATTTCGTACCCGGAAAACGCCGCCCCATTCAGGGCGCGGAAGATGCCCGTCGCATGTTCCATCCGCCCCGTGACCCGGGTCCGGGCTTTTTCGCCCTGGAAGATGGTATCCGCCGCCAGCAGCCCCATGCCCCGGATGCTGCCGCCGGACTCGACCCCCGCCGGGTCCGCAATGGACCGGCAGAGCATCTGGTACCCGCCGCAGATGCCGATCACGACCCCGCCGCCTGCCGCATGCTTGCAGATGGCCGCCTCCAGCCCGCTCTGGCGGAGCCAGCGCAGATCCTCCATTGTATTTTTCGTCCCCGGCAGGATGACTGCATCTGGGCAACCCAGCTGCGACGCGTGCTTGACATACCGGAGCGAGACCTCCGGCAGCCGCGCCAGGGCGTTGAAATCTGTAAAATTCGAGATGCGCGGCAGCCGGATGACCGCGATATCCAAAAGCCCCCGGGACCCGACGCAGTCGAACCGCTCGGTCAGGGAGTCCTCATCGTCCAGGTCCACCGTCAGATGGGGCACGACGCCGACGACGGGGATGCCCGTCATCCGCTCCAGCATCGCGACGCCCGGGTCGAGGATCGTCCGATCCCCCCGGAAGTTGTTGATGACAAGGCCCTTGACCCGGGCCCGCTCTGCCGGTTCCAGCAGCGCCACCGTGCCATAGAGGGACGCGAAAACGCCGCCCCGGTCGATATCCGCGCACAGCAGGACCGGGGCATCGGCCATCTGCGCCATGCCCATATTGACGATATCTTCCTGCTTTAAATTGATCTCCGCCGGGCTCCCCGCCCCCTCCAGGACGACGATATCATACTTTGCCGCAAGACTTCGGTACGCCCGCAGCACGTCGGGGAGCAGCTGCTTTTTATAGGCAAAATAGTCCCGCGCGCTCATGACGCCCCGGACCTCGCCATTCACGATCACCTGGGAGCCGGTGTCGTTTGTCGGCTTGAGGAGGATGGGGTTCATCTCCACAGTGGGGGCAATGCCCGCCGCCTCGGCCTGCATCACCTGCGCCCGCCCCATCTCCAGGCCATCGGCGGTGATAAAGGAGTTGAGGGCCATATTCTGCGATTTAAACGGGGCGACCCGGTAGCCATCCTGCCGGAAGATGCGGCAGAGGGCCGCCGCTAGGAAGCTTTTGCCCGCGTTGGATGTCGTCCCCTGGATCATGATCGGGTTTGCCATGGTCAATCCTCCAACGCCGCGCCCAAAGCGCGCAGCAGCGCTTCGTTCTCCGCCGCCTGGCGGACCGCCACCCGGTACCAATCCGGCCCCAGGCCGCGGTAATTCGCGCAGCTGCGCAGCAGGACGCCCCGCCGCAGCAGCCGCTCTTTCAAATCAAAAACCCCCGGCAGGCAAAACAGCAGATAGTTCGCGCTCCCCGGGATGACCCGGCAGCCCAGCGCCGCCAGGCCGCGCAGCAGCCGGGGCCGCTCGCTGGCCGCCAGCGCCCGCCCGTCAGACGGCCACTGGGGCAACTGACAGCATGCAAGCCCCGCCGCCTGGGCCGGGCCCGAGACATTCCAGCACGGCCCCCAGGCCAGCATCCGCTCCACCAGCGCCGCCTCCCCCAGGCCGTAGCCCAGGCGCAGCGCCGGCAGGCCATACGTCTTGGTAAACGCCCGCAGCAAAAAGAGCTCGGGCCACGCCGCCAGATACGGGGCCATGCCCGGCCCCGCCTGGGCCAGCGGCAAAAAGCACTCGTCCAGCAGCAGCCGCGCCCCGATGGCGCGGCACCGCGTCAAAATCTTCTCCAGCAGCGCAGGCGCGATGACCCGCCCCGTCGGATTATTCGGGCTGCAGAGGACGACAAGCTCGATGGGCGCTTCGATCGCCCCCAAGATCTCCTCCGTGACGTCAAACTGCGCGTCCTCCCGCAGCAGGTGGAACCGGCAGTCGCAGCCCACCTGGCGCAGGGCGCCTTCGTACTCGGCAAAGGTCGGGGCCGTCAGCAGCGCAGCCCGGGGCCGCAGCGCCAGCGCCAGCCGGAAGATCACCTCCGCCGCGCCGTTGCCGCAGAGCACCTGCTCTGGCTGCACGCCATCCCGGGCCGCAATGGCCTGCCGCAGGGCGCGGCACAGGGGGTCGGGGTACTCCCCTGCCCGTTCCAATGCCGCCCGGGCCGCCTCCAGCGCCTGGGGCGCAGGCCCCAGAGGGTTGATATTCACGGAAAAATCCAAAATTTCCCCGGGGTATACCTGCTGCGCGGCAAAAAGATCGCCGCCGTGTTCCAATGTCATAGCCAGATCCTCCAAATCACCAGGGGCAGTACATCAAAAAGTAAAAGGGCCAGCAGCGCCGTCAGCAGGGCAAGATCGTTGGCCCGCTTGACATCCCGGCGGCAGATGGGCCGCACCGCGTCGCCAATGGTCGGCTTGACCACCGGCTTGCCGAAATAGAGATGCGTTCCGCCCAGCTGCAGGCCCAGCGCCCCGGCGCAGGCCGCCTCGGTATGGGCGGAGTTGGGGGATTTGTGATTCCTTCGGTCCCGGAAGAAGACGCGCAGCGCGCCGTGGCCGTCAAAGCCGCAAAAGGCCGCCAGGCACATCAAAAAGCCCGCCACCCGGGCCGGGACCCAATTACAGGCATCATCCAGCAGCGCCGAGGCCCGGCCAAAATTCAGGTACCGCTCGTTCTGGTAGCCCACCGTCGAATCCAGCGTGTTGACCGCCTTGTAGCACATGCCGCCCACCGGCCCCAGGACCGCCGCCCACAGCAGCGGGGCCAGAATGCCGTCGGCCGCGTTCTCCGCCACCGTCTCGACATCCGCCGCCAAGACCTCGGCCTCTGTCAGCTGTGCCGTGTCCCGCCCGACGACCATGCTGACCGCCCGGCGGGCATCGTCCAGCGTCCCATGCTCCAGGGCTCGGATGACCTTCATCGTCTCCCGCCGCAGGGATTTTGTCGCCAAAATCTGCCAGGAGATGACGACCTCCAGCGCAAACCGCGCCGCCGGATGCAGCAGCCCCGCCAAAAACAGGCACAGCCCCGTGGTAAGCCCCGTCAGCCCGACTGTCAAGGCAGCCAGCCAGACCCCGGCGCGGCGCTCTCCCCGCTCCGTTGTGGGGAAGCAGCGGCGCAGCGCCGCCTCCAGCTTGCCGATTAGCCAGCCGATACCCTGGACCGGGTGCGGCAGCCACCGGGGGTCCCCCAGCAGCAGGTCGACACCAAAGCCCAGCAGTAATGCAGTTAGATGGTTCATGCGTTCAAACTCCGATCTTTTGGTTTCTCTTACGTTCTCTTCCGCTGCCCGGACAAAAAAAGAAGCAGCCTGCCAGCTGCTCTGCAAAAAGGCGCCTGCGCCTTCCAAAATGCAACTGAGTCCCGCAGCCATTTTCCAAAGTCACGCAGGTCTCCTGGCTCCAGCTCATCGCGCGGCGCGCCTTCTCAGGGACGCCGCCCCAATGGCATTCTGCGCTGCGCTCTCTGTTACAGTGACGGGTCCGCTTCGGCCTTGCACCGAATTCCCTGCCGCCCCTTTCCCAAAAAGGGCGATGTGCCTTTCTATTTCTTTTAACTATAAACGGCGCGTTTTCCCCTGTCAATGCCCATTGGCCATTTTTCTGAAAAAAGCACAAGAAGGCCTCCGCAAACGTGCAGCGCCGCGCACCGGGGCGCCCAGGGCGCGGCGCTGTATTTTCTTAGAACGTGACCGTCCGCTGCAGCTTAAGGCGCTCCTCGCCGAAGACGGCGGGGGGCACACCCTTACGCCAATCTCTCTGATTTGCTTCTCCGCAAGCAAAAGGCCAAGCAGCAGAGCATTATCGTTCCCTGCCTGGCTGCAATGAAATGTTTCTATATGGCAGCTTAACACAAAAATAATGCAATTTTATCATAGCTTTTTAGAGAAAAATACGATATAATATGGATAGAATCCTGGGAGGAGGCTTCCTTGCGTCCATAGACGCTGGCGCACAGCATACGCTTTATTCTCCAATATTTGTCTATTCTTTTGCGCCACCGGGCAGCAGGTGGGCAGCCTATTCCGGCGGCAGACGGGCAGCAGCTTTCCCGCCTGCGGCAGCCAAGCCGTTGCCTGTGAAAAGCAGCCAGGCAAACGCTTGTAAAAACCAGAACGTGCAACGATGTACGCAACAGTGCCATGGTGTAATGTTGCCATGGTGCTAGGATGTAATGATGCAAAAAAGGCAGGTGATGTAACAGCAAAAGAGATCATTCCCCCAGTGAACCGTGTCGCTTAGAAAGGGGCAACGGAACCCCCAACGCAGTCTGTGCTGACTTCAAAGCAAAGCTGCAGCAAGCACGCCACGAGCAAAGCCTTCGACTTACACGGTGGATAAAATCGCTTTCCACCGCCGGACGCGATTGCAGTTGCAGCATTCTTAAAGCCATTGAAACGACTGCCAATACCCGAACTATTCGCTTAAAATTAATTCAAATTTAATTCTAACGGGGAGGAATCAAAATGAAAACAAGAAAAGCACGCCGCTGTACCGCGCTGCTATCATTGGCGCTGATCCTTTGCCTGCTGCTGGGCACGACAGCCCTGGCAGCCGAAAATCCGTTCCACGATGTAAACAGCTCGGACTATTTTTATGAACCGGTTCTATGGGCGGTGGAGAATGGCGTAACCGCCGGTGTGACGCCGACGAGCTTTGCGCCGAATGCCCCCTGTACCCGGGGCCAGACCGTCGCCTTCCTCTGGCGCGCCTTGGGCAAGCCTACGCCCCAGAAAACAGAAAACCCCTTTACGGATGTTGCAGCCAGCGCCTATTACTATACTCCGGTCCTCTGGGCCGTAGAAAAGGGCGTGACCTATGGCATCTCAGCAACGCAGTTCGGCCCAGAGGCCACCGTGACCCGGAGCCAGGTCGTAACGTTCCTTTGGCGGGCGGCCGGCTCTCCCGCTGCTGCTACCAGCACAAACCCCTTTACGGATGTGCGGGCATCGGAGTATTATTATAAAGCCGTTCTGTGGGCGGCGGAAAAAGGCATCACCGCTGGTGTGACGCCCACAAGCTTTGCACCAAACGCCCCCTGCACAAGAGCGCAGATTGTCTCTTTCCTGCACCGGTATATCACCAAAGTTGTATCGCCGGCACCCCTTCCGTTGACGATCGTCCAGCAGCCGCAAAGCAGCACGGTAGCGCCGGGCGAGATTTTCCAATCGATGCATATTTCCATTTCCGGCGGCAAGGCTCCCTATGTCTACAGAGCCGAGGGCTTTGATACCGGCAGCAACACCTGGATTGATGTCCGCACCAGCGAACCGACAACGCAGACCAGTTGGAATCCCGGATTAACTGCTCGCGATAAGCCAGGGTCCGCTAATTATCACATTATCGTCACAGATGCCAACGGCGACCGCGTTGTTTCCGAGGAGGTTACCCTGTCCGTTTCAGGCGGCCCACTGCACATTACTGCTCACCCAAGCAATGCGACTGTCCAGCCCGGTGAAATGCTGACAACACTGACCATTCAAGTCTCCGGCGGTGTACCGAATTATTACTATTATCAAGCAGAAATGTATGTCGAAGGCACAGGGTGGAAGCTCCTCGGCGAGCACGAGAGTGTCTACACCCAGTGGAAATTTAACGGCAATGCGCCGACTACTGCCGGCACCTATCGCTATCGTATTTCAGTCACTGACAGCTCTGGAACCAAGGTCACCTCCAATGAAGCCATCATTACCGTAAAAAGCGACCTGCGCATCACCGCCCACCCCACCGGTGCGACCGTCGCTCCCAACAGCAAGCTGACCACCCTCAACATCTCAATTGCAGGCGGGAGCGAGCCCTATCATTATGCAAAGGAACAATACTATGAGGGCAGAGGCTGGATAATTATTGCCGAGCACCGCGATGCAACCTTCACCACATGGAACTCCGGTGGAGCTGCTTCCTTGAAGGCGGGAACCTACCGCTACCGCCTCACAGCTACCGACGCCAGCGGCACCAAGGTCACCTCCAATGAAGCCATCATTACCGTAAAAAGCGACCTGCGCATCACCGCCCACCCCACCAATGCGACCGTTTCTCCAGGCAATTATTTAAATACGCTGAAAATTACAATTGCAGGTGGCGTTGCTCCCTACTTTTATCGCGTCGAAGAGTATAAAAACGATATGTGGAGCGGAATTCATGGACAGCAAAACGTAACGGATACCACTTGGACCACAACCTTACACGCGCCCATGGCAGAAGGGACTTATCGCTACCGCATAACCGTCCAAGACGACAGCGGAACCATAGTGACTTCTAACGCGGCCGTGATCACAGTAAAAAGCAGGCTGCGCATCACTGCCCACCCCACCGGTGCGACCGTCGCTCCCAACAGCAAGCTGACTACCCTCAACATCTCAATTGCAGACGGGATCAAGCCCTATCATTACGTAAAGGAACAATACTATGAGGGCAGAGGCTGGATGATTATTGCCGAGCACCGCGATGCAACCTTCACCACATGGAACTCCGGTGGAGCCGCTTCCTCGAAGCCGGGAACCTACCGCTACCGTCTCACCGTTACCGACGCCAGCGGCGGCAAGGTTATCTCCAACGAGGCGACTATTACGGTAAAAGGCAATTAGGAGGCTGGCGCCCAAGGTGCGCTCCGGCGCAAGCATGCGCATTTCTGACGATTGTAGCAGCTGATAACGGTCATCCCACGAGCTAACAGGCCACCACTCCGGCCTGCGCAGCTAATTCAGCAACCGGAGCATGCCCGATTTTTTCTTCACATATTCAAACCTACAGGCGTTTCCCTCCGCTACAGTATTCCGTCCATAATCCAGAAAATGGTGCGGGGCAAGCCTTCGCCGCTTCCCCGCACCGCTTTTTTGCCACATTTTGCACTGCGTTTAGGAATCCTGAATTCCGGATAACCGCGCCAAGCGGCAGGTACGAGGTCGTACCTGCCGCTTGGCGTTCTGATTATTTCTATCGAATATGGCTTATATGGTTTGATTTATTTTTCCACAATGTTCTTGACGAACCGCATCAGGATGGACGCGACCTGGGCCCGGGTCGCATAGCCCTGGGGATCGAGATAGGTCTCGCCGTCCGATGCCAGCGTACCGGAGACAAGGCCCTCAGCATTCGCCCAGGCCAGGGCCCTGCGGGCATAGGCGGAGATATCATCCACATCCGGGAAGGCCGTCAGGTCCGCGACCTTGTCGGTGTCGTACTTCGCATTCTGCGCGTAGCGGTAGAGGATGGCCGCCAGCTGCTCCCGGGTGATGTTCCCATCGGGGGTGAATTTCGTCTCGGATGTGCCGTAGACGATGCCGTTCTGGTTCGCCCAAATCACGGCGCTGGCGTAATACGCGTCCGCCGGGACGTCCGTGAAGTTGTTCTTGACGTCCTTCACGCCGGGGCTGCCTGCCAGGCGGTACAGGACGGTGACAAGCATCGCCCGGGTCATGGCCAGGTCCGGGGAGAAGGTCTGGTCCGACGTACCGTAGAACAGGCCGCTCTTGAGGACGAAGTCGATGCCCAGATGCGCCCAGTGGTTGCGGTCCGGCGCGTCCAGGAAGGCGTGGCTCGGGCAGCCCTCGCCACCGTCGCAGCTGCTTAGGGCGGGGATGATCGTCTCCCGTTCTGCGCCGCAGGCGGAGCAGGTCTGCAGGAGCAGGCCGGTGTGGGTCAGGGTCGGGGCCGTGACCGTCTCTCCGTCGTTCCAGGTGTGGCCGGTGGGCAGGGTGTAGTCCTCCTTGTAGCTGTCGCCGCAGGTGCAGGCGTAGGTCGTGAAGCCCATTGCGGTGCAGGTGGGCTTTGTCACCCGGGGGGTGTAGCTGTGGGGGATGCGGGCGATGGGCTCCGTGTGGGTTTGGCCGCAGGAGCAAGTGTAGGTCTTCTCGCCCTCGCTCGTGCAGGTCGGCTCCTTGGTGACGGTGCCGCTGCTGAATTTGTGGCCGGTGGGGGCGGTGTAGCCGTCGGTGTAGCTGCTGGTGCAGCGGGTGCAGGTGTGGGTCGTGTAGCCCGGGGCCTCGCAAGTGGGCGCCGTGACGGCGGCCTTGTAGTCATGGCCCAGGGGCGCGATATTCTCCAGCTTGGAGACATTGCCGCAGTCAGCGCATCTAAACTCCTTCACGCCGCTGGCGACGCAGGTCGCGGCCAGGATCGTCGTCTCCACATCGTGATGGCCCGTGGCGGGGATGACGGTCTGCTCTTTCAGGACGGTATCGCAGTCGCCGCAGATTTCGCCGTCGGTGAGACCCGTTGCCACACAGGTGGCGGCGTAGCCCTCGACCTTCACCGCCCGGTGCTTGCCCGTGGCGGGGATCGGCTCGCAGCCGTCGCCGATCGCGCCGCAGTTAGCGCAGATATAGCCTTCCGTCATGCCGTCCTTGGTGCAGGTGGCCGGGTAGCCGTCAACGTGCTCGGAATAGATATGGAACCCCAGGATGAGCCCCCCGCGAGACTCTTCCCCGCAGCGGCTGCAGCGGTAGCTGGGGCCCCTGCCGTTTGAGGTACAGGTCGCCGGATAACCCTGGTCTACAAGGACCATATCATGGCCCAGCTTCTCCAGCTCCTTCCGCTCCTTCTGCGCGCCGCAGTGCAGGCAGGTCTGGACCGACTCGCCGCCCTCCGTGCAGGTGGGCTCTTTGACGAACGACTCCAGATAGATATGGGACGCGGGCAGGACCGTGATGGTGAAGCTGACCGGGCTGCCATTGGATGCAGTCAATTCGATGGTATGCGTACCCGCCGTCAGCGGCGCGTTCAAAAGCCCCGCGCCCTGGGAAATACGCACATACGGGTAAGTGATATTACTCTGCTTCTCCAGGCCGACGCACTGGTAGCTGTAGAGGCCAGTGAGATCGATATAATCCCCCTCGACATAGGTCCGCCGGACCGG